>CAKOVG010000040.1 GCA_934121875.1 uncultured Clostridia bacterium | reverse complement strand
TTTAAATCTAATTAAATTATATTAAGTGTCTAAAAATATTGAAATCTAAGGAAATCCCCAGTTTAAAAAACTCATACATCGATTATTACAAATTTGTAATATTTCTCCAATTATGATATAGTACAACAAGGTGATATAAATGAGTAATAATGATATTTTTGATATGTATTTTGGAATAATAGAAGATCCAAGATGTGAAGTAAATGTAATACATCCATTAGTAGATATTTTAAAATTAGTAATGGTAGCAGTATTATGTGGCATGGATGAATTAGATAAGATAATAGACTACGGAGAAAACAAAAAAGAATTTTTAAGAGAAGAATTTAATATAAAGTTAATACCATCAAAAGCAACGCTGACAAGAGTAATGGCATTAGTAAGTCCAAAATGGCTATCATTAAGTATAGTATGTATATTAAATACATTAATAAAGAATAAACCAAAGCAGATAATGTTAGATGGTAAAGTAATAAAATCTACAGACGCAATAAAAACAATAAAAACAATGATGAATATTGTAACAGCATATACAGATACCGGAATATCTTTAGGACAAATAACTGTAGATAGCAAAAGTAATGAAATTCCAGCAGTTAGAGATTTAGTAGAAATGTTAAATATAGAGGGTATGGTAGTAACAGCTGATGCAATGCATTGTCAAAAAGAAACGGCTGAAATAATAATGAAAAATAAAGGAGATTATGTATTGCAATTAAAAGCAAACCAAGGTAATTTTTATAAAGATGTGTATGCAATGTTTGATGATAAATATATGGATGAAGTAGATACAGATTGTGAATATGAGACATATAGTACAATAGAAAAAAGTCATGGACGAATAGAAAAAAGAACATGTTACGTGTTAAATGAATTAGAATTCTTTACAGATTATATAGCTGAATGGAAAGGTCTAAAGAAAATATTTGCAATAAAAAGAGAAGTAGAAAAAAATGGTGAGAAAACAACCGAAATTAGCTGTTATTTAAGTAGCAAAAATGCAACAGCTGAAAAGTTAATGTCCTATACACGAAAACATTGGAAAATTGAAAGTATGCATCATATTTTAGATGTAACGTATGATGAAGATAATTGTAGGCTATTAACCCAAAGAGCACAAGAAAATCTAAATATATTCAGAAAAATGGGAGTAAGCATTCATAAAAATAACATGAAAAACAAAAAGCAAACAATTAAATCTAGTATGTTTAATTGTTTGCTTAATGATGCACATTTGATAGAATTGTTACAAATTTGTAATAATTGATGAAATTACCCTGAGGAATAAAGAATATTGGTTGAAAATAATTGTGTCTTTTTGTATAATAAATTTATAAACTAAATAGTAATTTATAGATAAAAATATAGTTACAGTTTAGTAAAAAACTCAATATATTTGCAATTAATATAAAACTGTGGTATGATATAAGCATCATATATGTATAACGCTACTTATACAGAAAATAAATTATAAAAATTTTCTGGAGGGGTAGCGTAACCTCCAGAGCGTATTACTTAGGAGGTAATAATATGATCGGATTCGGTAAATTTTCAAAAATGGCAGAGACTACAACAATTACATCCCTCACTGACAATCGTCTGGTGAAAATCGACCCGCAGGAGCCTGGTTTCTTTGATGAAGTTCTTTTTAACTTCAAGTCAACAAATAAAAGTATCAATGATTTTATTGAAGCAGTTGCTGAGGTTAAGACCAACTATTAAATGTCAATAGTCAGTTTAAAAAATTTTAAAAAATTTAAAATTAATAATTTAAACATGATTAA
>CAKOVG010000039.1 GCA_934121875.1 uncultured Clostridia bacterium | reverse complement strand
GAACTAAATGCACTAAAAGAAGAACAAAATTCAATAGCAAAAGTTTTAGTAGTTTCAATGGTAGAAGATAATTCAAAAGCATTAGAAGTAGCAACAGCACTAAGAAACAAAAATATAAATGCAGAAGTTTATTTAGAAAACAAAAAAATAAAAGCTAAATTCAAATATGCAGATAGACTTGCTATTCAATATGTTATAGTAATAGGAGAAGATGAAATAGTAAACAATACAGTTACTTTAAAAAATATGCAAACAGGAGAACAAGAAACTTTAAAAATAGAAGAAGTAATTGAAAAGATTAAATAAAGAAAAGAGAGTTAAATTTAACTCTCTTTTTTGTTGGAATAAAAATTCTTATACAAGCATATATTTATATAAGGGTTTGTACAAAGGGGAAAATGATGGTTAATATGACTATTTTAGATAAAAAAGATATATTTAAATATGGGGTAAAATTATCAATACTAATTTTATCTATTTTTCTTGCTACAAGATTTTTGAACAAACCAGAAAGTAAAAAAAGAATAGTAGTATCAGAATATATAAATAAAGATATATTGCTAGAGTTTGTAAAGGAAAATATACCAATGATGGAAAATAAAAATATAAAATTTGGAGAAAAAGAAAACATCAATCCTTTAAGAAATATTGTAAATTTACAAATGGGAATGATAAATGCATTAAAAGAAAAAAGTATAGAAGAAAAGCAAAGTGGAACAGAAGAAAGTATTGAACATGCAAAAACAGATGTAGAAACTAAGGTAATAGCCAATAATGTTCCTACTAAGTTTACAAATGAATATAATGGAGTAAAAGTTAGAAATGAAACAGGATATCAATTAACAGAAGATATGCTGAAACCAGAAGTAACAATCAATAATAAAAATATATTAATATTTCATACACATACATGTGAAAGTTATACACCAAGTGAAGGATTTGAATATACACAAACAGGAACATATAGGACAACAGATAACAACTATAACGTTGTAAGAGTTGGAACAGAACTTGAAAAACAATTAAAAAGTTATGGTTACAATGTAATACATAGCGAAACATATCATGATTATCCAGCATATAATGGATCTTATGGAAGATCTTTGACTACAGTAGAAAACTTATTAAAACAAAATAACAACACAGATGTAGTAATAGATTTGCATAGAGATGCAATTGGAGACTATAATTATGCTCCTGCAGTTCAAATAGGAGAAGAAGAAGCGGCACAAATTATGTTTGTAATAGGAACAGATGGAGGTGGCTTGGAACACGAGAACTGGAATGATAATTTAAAGTTTGCTATAAAAATACAAGAAAAAGCAAATGAACTATATCCAGGACTGTTTAAACCAATAATATTAAGAAATAGTAGGTATAATCAACACCTAGCAAAAGCAGCATGTATAATAGAAGTAGGAGCTACAGGAAATACGATGGACCAATGTTTAAATAGTATGAAATATTTAGCAAAAGTAATGAGTGAAGTAATGAAATAATTTCAGTATAAAAAGTTTCTAAAAGATGACTATGTAAATTTAAAATAAAATGCAAAAATGAAAGCAAAAAAAATGAAAATACCTATTGACAATAAAGAGGAAAATGTGCTAATATAAATATTGTCGATAGGAAATGCGGATGTGGCGAAACTGGCAGACGCGCTAGACTTAGGATCTAGTCCGAAAGGGTGGGGGTTCAAGTCCTCTCATCCGCACCAATGACGTATCTGTTCGAGATTTTTGAACAGTAGATATGAAATCAATCAGAAAATAAAATCTGGTTGATTTTTTTGTTGTCTAAAACAATATTAAAATCATCCAAACGAAAGGATGATGTATTTTTATGCGACATTTTCTATACGATGTTTTTGTGCCTTTATAAATTCCTCAAATGATTTTCCTTTCCATGGATGTATCATTTTTGGAATATATATTTTTCTTTCTTTTATTTCTTCAACATCATCAAAATTTACTGATTTTTCCTGTACTTCTGGTATTTCTTCTAAAGCAAATATTGATTCATCTATTGTTGCAAATAAACTTCCATCTAATGCTTTTATTACTATACACTTTGTACCTTTATTGAAATAGATAGGTTTTCCAGATTTATTTATAAGTCTATAGTAGTGTTTATTATATTTTATTGAATGTCCACTATCTATTACTCTTTTACACAATACAGCTAATGTAAGATTTATTTTTTCTTCACTGGGTTGATTTTCGAAGACAGATTTGTTATTATTTATACACAAAGCAAACTTGTTATTGTATTGGGTTATGTATGTTTTTAAGAAAGTGTTAGCTTCATCAATGGTAGTGATTTGTGCTAACCTTAATGCCTGTGGAAGACGCTGTTGTAAGGTTTGAAATAGTCTTTCTACTCGAGGTTTAAACTCCGGTACAGAACTAGTTTCAATTTGTATGCCTAACTGTTTACAAGCATAGGCATATTGAGTGAAAGTATCTTCTTCAACTTTAGAGGATGCTTTCTTTTTATATTCAAATACTGTTCTCTTATCTGTTTTAATTAAATATGGAATACCATATTTTGATAAGATTTGATGAGTTATATTATAATAGCCATTTAAAGTTTCTTCTTTATCAAAATATAGACCAACAACTTGTCCAGTAGCATCATCTATTGCAGCGTGAAGGGCTGTTTTTTCTTTTCCAAACCATAAATGAATACAAGCATCCATTTGAAG
>CAKOVG010000038.1 GCA_934121875.1 uncultured Clostridia bacterium | reverse complement strand
TATCTAGCATCTAAATTAGGGTCTTTATCTTTTCTATTTCTTGGTGCAACATAAACCTCACAACCTATTATTGGTTTGATGCCATTTGCTTTACATACTTTATAAAAGTCAATTGCACCAAACATAGCACCATGGTCTGTAATTGCCATAGCATTCATTCCTAGTTCTTTTGCTCTTACTGGTAAGTCTTTTATTCTATTTGCTCCATCTAGTAAACTAAATTCGCTGTGTATATGTAAGTGTACAAAGCCATGCATATTATTTTATTTCTCCTTCTAAGTTTGAATATTGCGTTCTTATTATATAACATAATTTATATTTTTTCTACTCAATTAAGATTTTTTTATGTTTGTTTTTGCTTTTCAAGAATATATTATTGATTTTATGATAAAATAATGATAAAATATTATTGTTATTTTAGGAGGATTTAATTATGATAAATATAAGACCTGTTTCAGATTTAAGAAATAAGTATCCAGAAATTGAAGATTTAGTATTAAAAGAAAACGAAGCTGTTTATTTAACAAAAAATGGTTATGGTTCTATGGTTGTAATGAGTTTACAAAAGTATTCAAAACTTATAAGTGATGCTGAATACAATGAATACATTGAAAATGCTCTTGATGAAGCTGATGCTGTAGCCGAAAACAGTAACACTCGATATCTTACTAGAGAAGAAGTTTTCGAAAGTTTAAGGAGGAAACTAAGTGAATAAACAATATAAAGTAATATATCTACCATTATTTTATAAAGATTTAGAAAACATTGTTAATTATATTGCTTATAAATTAAACAATATTCCTGCTGCTAATGACTTACTTAATGAAATTCAAAAAGCTATATCAAGTAGGGCTCTTTTCCCAGATTCATATGAGAAGTATGTTTCATCTAAAAAAAGAAAAAATACTTATTATAGAATTTATGTTAAAAACTATGTTATTTTTTATGTTGTAGATAATGACATAATGGAGATAAGAAGAATTTTATATAACAGAAGAAATATAAGCAATTTGATTAACTAAAATTTAGCATATTTATTTTCATTAAGAAAAACTGTGCATATTCAAATTTCTCTGAATTTACACAGTTAGATTTTAAGACTTCTTGACAAGCTCTCCTTTTTTTGCTCCTTCAAACCAGTTCTCAGGGCTACTTTATATAAAGTAGGGGCCTAAAGGAACTGTTGTTGTTGCTGAGAGTAGCAGTGCCGCCGCCACGAACACTCGTGTAGTGGTAGGAATAGTTGTAGTCGCCTCCCCTAAGAGTACAAGGGGCAGAATCAATGCTACTCGCGTTAGTGCTGTATTCTGTTGTCAATTCATTTGTGTTTCCTGCCATATCAAATATTTTACACTTTTGGTCTCCTGTTGAACCTGTATTTTTTAAACTTGTATTGGTTCCTCTATTCGCATTTGCATAGTTTTCATTTCCCATTGATTGTATATATACTATTGCTGTATCCCAGGCATAACTATTTACTAAATCACTTTCTACATATTTATCATTTTTATACATATTTTGACTTACTATTGCTGCTTGTCCTTGTGTTATACGATTCCATAATATTCCTGTTGTATAACTCATACTACTTGTACTATTTGCTGTTGATACCTTTGATAATGGTTTTGCATTACCATATTTTTCTGCTGAGGTTGTTCCTGATGCGTTATACCCACTTCCATAGCTTGCTTCATATCTTGCTATATAAAAGCCCTTATTTGTTTCTGTTTTTTCTATAAATTCTTTTAAGTTTTTTGCTGTTGTATTTGTTCCTGTTGCGTCGCTTTTTTCGTTGGATATTCTTGAGTCGCTTAGTTCATACCAGTAGTTTTTAATTCTATATTTTGTGTCTACTGTTTTGTCTGCTACATTTGCTATTGTTGTTTGAGCATATTCTGAACCTTTTTGTATTAGTGTTGGTGTTCCTGGGCTAGTAGTTTCGAAAGTATACCTTCCTAATGTTATTTCTACTTCACTTCCATCATCTTTTTTTATTTTATTACTTCCATCTCCATTTATATTACTTACTGGTACCCATACAAATTGATTTCCTTCTTTATCTTCTATTACTATTCCTTTTTCTACACTTTCTCCTGAATCATCTGATATTTTAAATCCACCAGGTACCACTACTTGATTGTCTTTTATATCTTTTGCTATTACTGTTTCACTTGGCTTTGTTACTCTATCATCTGATTTTAAACTTGAATCTGTTATCGTTGGCTTTTCTGCCGGAGTATCATCCTTTAGATTTTCTTGTAGCCAATTTGCTAATGAGTTTATTTCATTTTGGTCTTTTTGTATTCCTTCATTCATTTTGTTTTTGGCATCTTTTGCTTTTTCTATTATTCCGTCATCACTAAATACTGCATTTATGGTGACCCCTGCCAATATTAAAAGTACTGCTATTGTTACTACTAGTGCTATTAGAGTTATACCACTTTGTTTTAATTTTTTATTTTCTTTTAATTTCATTTTTTATTTTTTCCTCCTCTTTTTTATATTTGTTTATTTCTTTTATTTAATTGTATTGTTCCCTCCTTCCAAGTTTTTAAGCACAATAAAAACAGACTATTTTTATATTTTAATAGTCTGTTTTTTATATACAACTAATAAAGCTATATTTTTAGCTTGTTTATTTTCTAATAAGTTAGGTGTGTGTGTGTGTGTGTACTCTCGCAATGCTTTCAGCTTTTTTCATATTTTGTGCCTCTTTCTTACTTTTCTTTTGATTTATTATGCAATAATAATACTATAACAATTTCTAGTTTTCAATACTTTTGTTTAATTTTTAATGACTTTTTCCTACCTTTCATTGTTCTAGTAAAAAATACTCGTCTTTTACTAGGCATAGGGCTTTTTTGTTAACTTTTCTACCTAGTGCTTGTTCAAGTGCTGTTTTGTATATTTCTAATTGTACTTTATATTTATCAAGTATTTTTTCTTTTGCATTTGGTTCATTTGAAATATAATCTGTTTTAAAATCAATTAATATCAAATTATCGTTTTTATCAATATAATATAAGTCTATAATACCTTGTACTAAAATGTTTTTCTTTGAATTTTCCGCTTCACTTACAACATCTTTTGCAGGTATGTTTATATAAAAAGGCTGCTCTTTGTGTATTTCTTTTGCTTGTCTTAATTCTTCAAATAATTGTGATTTTGTATATTGATAAATTAAATTCACATCAATTGCATTTGCTTCATTTTGTGTAATTATTTCTTTTTCCACTAAGTTAAGTATCATATTTTGAATATCTTTTAACTCATAGTCTTTTTTCTCATCTAATCTTTGAATACATAAGTGTACTAAAGTACCTTTTTCTGCATTTGATATTTTTTTATCTTCTTGCATAAATTTTGGTGTATATGATTTTTTGTATTCTACTTCTTCACTTTCTATTCCTTTTAGTATTTCTTCTAATTTGATTTTTTCTTGCTTAATTTTTGTAACAGATGATTTAGTAGGAAGTGTTGTATCTACAATATAGTCATATTTCCATTCCAGTAATTCTTTTAATGCTTGTTCTGATTTTTTATTTTCTTCATCTGATTTATTCTTTAATATTTGTCCTATCTTTTCTTTTAAATCAATTTGCTCAACTACTTCTTCTTTTGCTAAAGTTTTTAATAAGTCTTTTTTAT
>CAKOVG010000037.1 GCA_934121875.1 uncultured Clostridia bacterium | reverse complement strand
TATAATTAGAAATATTTATTCTATTTACTTTATTATTATTTTTAATATTATTTTTTATATTATTATCTTCCACTTTTGGATGGATAGCTTGTCCATTTTTTGATTTATAATGGTATCCATTATTTAGTGGATACTGTACATCATTTATATAAATTTTTCTTTGAATTATTTGTTTATTTTCATTTCTAATAAGATCAACTCTTATAAAATTTTTATCTCTCAAATCCGATATCCAACTTGAAACTGTTTTGGGATGTACTCCTAATTCTTCAGCAAAATAATTATTAGATGCAAAACAATAGCCTTCTTTACAAGCAAGAGATGTTATTATTGCATATAGCAACTTCTCATTTGCTTTTAATTCTTTATTATATAAAACAGTTGCAGGAATTACAGAATAATACCCAACCTTTTCTTGATTTTCTTTCATATACTACTCCAATTCTAGCCGTAAAAATCCACTAAAAAAACAGAATACTTCAATCAAATTGAAATACTCTGTAATATAGATGATTACTGCATTTTATTAAATTAATTTAGTGGTTGGTATATTTTTAAATCCACTGGAATAGACTTAAATTTACAATTTCCTGCAGGTTGGCAAGAAGCAAGAAAAATAAAATTCGAGCAAGGCTATACCAAACCTGCTCCGCAAAACTTTGTAGGAGAAGGTCCATTAACTCAAAGTGAAGCACTGGCAATATACAATTTTACTTTGAAAAATAAATTTGAATTAACAATTTCATATCATACACAAGGAAAAGAAATTTATTGGAATTTTCAAAATATAAATCCACCACAAGGATATGAAATAGGCATAGTATTTGCAGGTGTTAGTGGATATGAATTGACTGATGTACCATATAATTCTAGTTTTGCAGGATATAAAGATTGGTTTATACAAAATTACAAAAGACCAAGTTATACAATAGAAGCGGGAATAGGCGAAAACCCATTACCAATATCTCAATTTGACGAATTATATAATGATAACATAGGTATTTTAGTTTTGGGAATATTACAAAAAAATAATTAAATTTTTTAAAATTGTGTATACTAAATATAAAATATTGTGATACAATAACAAAAAACTAGAGAGGAGATTGGAAATGGATAAAAAAGAAGCAGAAGAATTAAAAATTAAGTTGTTTAATAAAAAGGAAAATGGATGGAACTATAAAACAATAGAGCAAAAACAAGAAATTTTTGATTATGCAAAAGGATATATAGACTATATGAATAGATCAAAAACAGAAAGAGAAATTATAAGTACTTCAATAGAAATAGCACATCAAAGCGGATTTAAAGACATAAAAGATTGCGAAACTTTAAAAACAGGAGATAAAGTTTACTGGAATAATCGTGGAAAAAGTATGTACCTAGCAATTATAGGAGAGAAAAATATTGAAGAAGGAATAAATATAATTGGTGCACATGCAGATTCTCCAAGATTAGACTTAAAGCCAAATCCTTTATATGAAGATTCAGAATTTGCATATCTAAAAACACATTATTATGGAGGAATAAAAAAATATCAATGGACTACAATTCCGCTAGCAATACATGGTGTTATAGTTAAAACAAATGGTGAAAAAGTGACTGTAAATATAGGAGAAGATATGAATGATCCAATATTTACAATTACAGACCTATTACCACATTTAGCACAAGACCAAATGAAGAAAAAATTAGCAGATGGAATTGAAGGAGAAGATTTAAATCTTTTGATCGGAAGTATACCAATAGGTAGCGAAATAGCTGATTCTGTAAAATTAAATATTTTAAATATTTTAAATGAAAAATATGGAATAACAGAAAAAGATTTATTAAGTTCGGAAATTGAATTAGTACCAGCAATGCCTTGCAGAAACATGGGCTTTGACAATAGCATGATTGCAGGTTATGGTCAAGATGATAAAATATGTGTTTATGCATCTTTAACAGCATTAATGAAAATACAAAATCCTGTTAAGACAGCAGTTTGTATTATATCTGATAAAGAAGAAATTGGAAGTATGGGAAACACAGGTATGGAATCACAAGTATTTGATACATTCATCTCAGAAATTTTAAATAAATTAGGAGTAAATAGACCTAATTTGTTAGAAAAAGTTTTCTGTAATTCTAAAATGTTGTCAGCAGATGTCGATGCAGGGTTAGATCCAATTTATGCAAATGTTTCAGAGAAAAACAATGCATCATATTTAGGAAGAGGAATTGGATTAAATAAGTATACAGGTGCTAGAGGAAAATCTGGCGCATCTGATGCAAATGCTGAATTTGTTGCAGAGGTTAGAAAAATATTTGAAGAAAATGATGTTAGATATCAAATTGCTGAACTTGGAAAAGTTGATATTGGTGGAGGAGGTACAATAGCATATATTCTAGCTAACAAAGGAATAGATGTTATTGATTGTGGGGTACCAGTACTTTCAATGCATTCACCTTATGAGGTAACAAGTAAATTAGATTTATATGAAGCACATAGAGGATATGAAGCATTTTGGAAAAATGCATAAAATAAAAAGCTCTCATTTTGAGAGCTTTTTTGAGGGTTATTTGCTACTGTGGTCTTTCCAAACATTACACTGCCGATTTTTTCCATCACAATTAGTAGGCAAAGGACAGAATTTGGTTTTGTACAAGGTACAAGTAATTTTTATGCGTGCAGACGTTTTGCTTTTGGATACCTTAGAAGTTTTTTCAAATTGTGTAATCATAAATAATCCTCCTTATATATGTAATATTAATAGTATATGAATAATATATATAAAATAGAACAAAAAAATCACAGTTAGAATTCTAACTGTGATTTTATGTTGCTAACTTTACTTAACGGAATGATATCTACTGAAGCAGCCGGGAGACGAGGGATTCGCTAAGTCCAACTTGAATTTTACAAGTCCTTTATTACGGCAATGAGAAGCCTTATAGCAGGTAGGGCAAGTTGGTTCCACAAAACAAGTGGGGAGCGGCGAATCTTTAGTGAACCTGGCAGCAAGTTCGAAAACGGTTCGACATTTTTCGGGATTTACACACATAGAAGTCAGACTACAAGTCGAACAACCAGATGCTACAAAACAGGAATGATCCGGCTTTGCATGTTCCGTGTGTTCGTTGATACAATATTTCCGAAAACACATAGAACAAATTTCATTAGTATATTTTTTTTGCAACATATAAAAAACCTCCTATATATTTAGGTTGCAAGTTATATTATAGCACATTTACATAAAAAAAGCAAATTTTTAATAAAAAACTCAGGTCCTAATACATCATTGAATTCAGCTATTAGTTTAAAGAGTATATTCCAAAGAAATTAAATTTCTAAAAACTCTTAGTTTCTTTTAGAGGTCATAAATGCACTAGCAAGGAGATAAAAGAAATTCTGAAACTAAAAGATATATCAATAAAAAAAGAACATTCATATCGTAGTATGAATGTTCTAGAATATAATTTGTTTGTATTTTGGTGAGCCAGAAGGGATTCGAACCCCCGACCCCAGGCTTAGAAGGCCTGTGCTCTATCCAACTGAGCTACTGACCCAAAAATAATCAGAACAAGATTATTAATCTCGTATAATAATAACACCATTTTTAAGCAATGTCAATACAAATATTAAAAATAAGTAAAAAAACGTGTAATCAAATATTATTTTATTTTTTATAACTTAAAAAGTACATAAAATAAAAATTAACAGAGTATATTTAACAAATGAATACTTAATAAAATATATTAAAATACTTGAATTTTTTGCAGATTTATTATAAAATAGGTAAGAAGTAAAAAAATGGATAGGAGTGTTTAAAATTAGTAGTTTTAGAAAATTTGCAATGTTTTTTAGAGCAACTGTAAAAATTATAATATTAACTATTATTTCTGCATTTGTTATAATAAGTGCAGTAGCGTTCTTTTATAAACCAACATATGCAGTTTCACTAAATGGCGAGATTATTGGTTATACAGAAAATAAAAGTGAACTCCAAAATAAAATAAATCATTATATGGAGGGAAATCCAGAAGAAGGAATTGCATTTAGACAAATTAGTTCAGTACCAGAATATACACTTTGCTTACTAAAAAAAGATATTACACCTAATGATGATGAAATATATGTAAAAACCATAGAAAATGGTACACAATATTATAAATATTATGCAATAGTTGACAATAAAAAGGAAAAAGCTTATGTATCAACATTTAAAGAGGCAGAAGAAGTAATATCAAAGTTAAAAAAGAAAAATAGTGCAAATAAAAAAGATTTGGGAATAGTAGAAAAATACGATGTTCAAACAAAAGAATTTACATCAGTAGAAAAATGTGTATCTAAATTATATGAAGCACCAAAAACTACATATGTAGCATCATCAATATATTCTGGAAATGTATCAGGAACATCTAGGGCAAAAGTAAATTTAGGAATTACATTAATTAGACCAGTTTCAGGAATTATAACATCAAGATTTGGAAGCTATGAAGGTATTCGAAGTTTTGGGCATAGAGGGTTAGATATAGCAGCACCAACAGGAACATCTATAAAAGCTGCGGCAGGAGGAACAGTAACAGTAGCAGGATGGAATAATTCATATGGATATATGATAAAAATTTCACATGGAAATGGTGTAGAAACAGTATATGGGCACTGTAGTAAATTATTAGTATCAAAAGGCCAAACCGTAACACAAGGTCAAGTTATTGCAAAAGTAGGAAGTACAGGAGATTCTACAGGGTCACATTTACATTTAGAAGTAAGAGCTAATGGAATACTATATAATCCACAAAATTATGTATATTAAAAAATCTCCAGTTAATCTGAAGTTGTCAACAAAAAGTAGACACAAAAAAGCAGATGCTATGCAAACCCTAGTTGAGTTCTATACTCAACTGGG
>CAKOVG010000036.1 GCA_934121875.1 uncultured Clostridia bacterium | reverse complement strand
CAGTTGTTTTACAAATTATTTTGTCAAATACAATTAAGAATGCTGGTAAAACTGTTAATACAGTAACCATACTAATAATTGCGCCTCTTGCCATTAAGCTACATAAAGAACCAATCATTTCAATTTTTGAATACATACCAACTCCAAATGTTGCTCCAAAGAAACATAATGCACTAACAATTATTGATTGAATTGATGTTCCTAAAGCTTCATCTATAGCTTGATGTTTGTCTTTTCCTTCTATTCTTGCTGTTTTATATTTTGTTGTAATTAAAATTGCATAATCTATTGTTGCGCCTAATTGAATTGTACCAATTACTATTGATGCAATAAATGGTATTACAATTCCTGTATATGCAGGTATTCCCATATTAATAAATATTGCAAATTCTATTGCAGTAATTAGTATTATTGGTAAACTAAATGATTTTAAAACAAATACCATTATTACCAATATAATTCCAGTTGAGACTGTATTTACACTGTTAAAATCATGATCACTTATTTCAACCAAATCTTTCATTAGTGGACCTTCTCCAGCAAGTATTGCTGTATTGTCATATTCTTTTATTATTTTATTTACTTGTTCTATTTGGCTATTTAATTCATTTGTTGCGATTTCGTATTTTGAATTTATAATTACCATTTGATATTTATCATTTTTAAATATTGAACTTATATCTTCTGGCAACATCTCTTTTGGTATATTTACTTCTTTTGCAAGTTTTGAATAACTTAATGTCCATTCAATTCCGTCTAGGCTTTCTATTTTGTCTAGCATTTCATTTAATTTATAGTCTGGCATATCTTTGTCTACCAATAATAGCTCTGTTGAAACCATACCAAATTTATCTTTTAGTTCATCGTTTGCTTGTATACTGTTTAAAGTATTTGGTAAAGATTTGCTTAAGTTATAGTAACTTTCTGTATGTGTATATCCATATATTGCAAATGGTAAAATCACTATAAATGCAACTAAAATTGCTTTGTAATGTTTTAAATTAAAATTTTTAACTTTTTCAAATCTTGGTAATATTTCTTTATGTTTTGTTTTTTCTACCCATTTATCAAATACAAGTAGCATTGCTGGTAATGTTGTAACTGCTGTTATTACTCCAATTAAGACACCTTTTGCCATTACTAAGCCTATATCTTTTCCTAATGTTAAATTCATACTACATAATGCTAAGAATCCCGCTATTGTTGTTAATGAACTTCCTAGTACTGATACTAATGTTTTTGCTATTGCGGTTGCCATTGCTTCATTATTGTTTGAGGCTTTTTCTTTTTCTGCTTTATAACTGTGGTATAAGAATATTGCAAAGTCCATTGTTACACCAAGTTGCAATACAGCACTTATGGCTTTTGTTATATATGATGTTTGACCTAAAAATACATTTGTACCCATGTTGTATAATACTGCCATTCCAATATTTAATAGCATTAATACTGGTGCTAAATATGAGTCTAATGCTAATTGTAATATTATTAAGCATAAAGTTACTGCAATCATTACATATATTATTATTTCTGAGTCTGATAAGTTTCTAGTGTCTAGTACTGTTGCAGTCATACCACTTATTTTACAATTCTCGTTTGATATTTCTCTAAGTTTTTCAACTGTTTCCATTGTTGTATCATCAGAAATTCCGTCTTTGAATGTTACTAATACTGGTGTTGTGTTATCTTTGTATAATTTGTCTTTAATCTCATTTGGTAGCATCTCTAGTGGTATGTCGGTTCCTATAATGTCTGTTAGTCCAACTACTTTTTCTACATCTCCCACTTTTCTAAATTGTTTTTCTAATTCTATAATATCTTTTGACTGCATATTTTCTAGTATTACTACTGAAAATGCTCCCATATCAAAGTCATTTGCTAATATATTTTCGCCTTTTATTGTTTCAATATTGTCTGGTAAATATACTAGTATGTCGTAATTAACTCTTGTAGCTTTATATCCAATAATTGATGGAATTAAAAGTAATAAAGATATTATTAGAATAGCTACTTTGTGTTTACATATAAACTGTCCAAACTTTCTCATTTTTCTTCCTCCTTATTTTATGACTACCAGTCACTTTTTATAATATACTACTTTTTTGACCGTTAGTCAATAGTTTTTATAAAATTTTTTATATTTTTACTATTTATTGTATATTTCAGATATTTTCTATTGATTTTATAGGATAATTTATATTGTTTTTCATTTCTTTCTATTGACTATACGTCATTTCTATGTAATAATTATATTGTATAGGGGGCAAGATTATGAAAGAAAAAAATGATAAAGAAGAAAGATTATTAAACGTAGGATTTAAACTTTTTACTGAAAAAGGATTTAAAGATACTTCTATTCAAGACATTGTTGATAGTGCAGATGTTGCAAAGGGTACTTTTTATTTATATTTTAAAGATAAATATGAATTAAGAGATGTTTTAATTGCAAGAAAATCTATGTCATTATTTTCTGAAGCAATAAGTGCTGTCAAAAGTACTTATATAGAAAATTTTGCAGATCAAATGATTTTTGTTATAAATTACATTATTGATAAACTTTCAAAAACTCCTTTGCTTTTGAAATTCATATCTAAAAATTTATCATGGGGGGTCTATAGCCAAACTGTATTAAATTTATATGAAAAAAATAAGAATTCTGAGGAAGGTCTTGTTTATTTGTTTTTAAATGGTGTTAAAGAACATAATATTAAACTTAAAAATCCTGAGGTAACATTATATATGATTATAGAGTTAGTTAGTTCAACTTGCTTTAATTCTATTTTATATAACGAACCTCTTCCGATTGAAGGATTTAAGCCTTATTTGTATGAATTAATTAGAAATTTGTTAAAAGAATAATTCAATAAAAGCGAGCCAATAGCTCGCTTTTATGTGTCTTATCAATGTTATTTTACTTCATTAGACCATAGTCCATGTTTATTACAATACGCATATATTTTTGAACCTGGTATGTATTTGAATTTGCATTCTGCATTTTGTTCAGGATATAGCATAACTTTACAAACTGCTTCATCACTTACCATTGCTATCCACTCTATGTAATGCTCTTTTTCCATTACATGATTTACTTTTACAAATATTTCATCTTCAACTATTTCATAAGTTGGTACATGTTTTTCAAATGCAGCATCTACACTGTTTGGAATAAGAATTTTCATTTCTTCTCCACAACATGTAATTCCGCACTTGTTGCAATTACAATCATTTAAAACTTCAACCATTGCTCCACATTTAGAACATTTTTTTATAATCAATTCTTTCATAATATTATTCTCCTTCATTTCGAGTTAATCTCTTTTTCTAGTCTGATACTCTGGCTTTTATTATTAGTCTTTTAGTATCATCATTATCACAACAAGTAATTAATGTCAATTCAATTTGTCCATTTGTTTCTTGTTTTGTACAACTCATATCCGTATCATTTGTTATGTATTTATCATAGACTTTATATATTTGCGCATTTCCTTTGCTCGAGAAAAGAAATATATTGTCTCCTTTTACTAATTTTTTTAAATTTCCAAAAAACTGTCCGTTCTTATAATTATGTCCAACTATAACTAAATTACCGCACTTCATTTACTTCTGGTCCATAATATTTCGTTGGTGCAACTTTAAGATATTCTGCTGTTGTCTCTTTTATAATTGGATATTTTATTTCTATTTTGGGTATTATTATTTTTCCAATTACATTATTTTTTTCTGAATTGTTAGTTGTAGCTCCTACAGATATTGTATGGGTATTATTTTCAATTATATTTTTTGTGACATTTTCGTCAATTTGATTTATCCCATCTTCTTTGCCAAAAATGCTTTCATATTCATCATATATGTTTGCATATACTTTTGAGTCATATTTTGGTGTTGTTTTAATTCTTATAAGCAAAGTTATAGCTAAGAAGATAATTAAAGCAACCAGAACATAAATCAGTTTTTTATCTCCTCTCATTACGTTTGCTCCTTTTTATGATAGATTACTTTTTTGTAATCTTTTTCTTTTCACGGTCAATTATTAACATTGAGCCAAGCCAGAAAGTTCCAAGAAAAATGGTGATTGAAAGCCAACCAATGAACGCATTGTTCTCTTCTCCTGTTTGTGGTAGTTTAGTATCATTTTTTCCTGTATTATTATTTGTATTATCTTTTGTTTCATTAGATGATGTTTCTGCTAGTACATATGTAGAAAAATGCTCTGTTTCAAATGTTGCATATCCATTTTCTACCTTTGATTGATATGTTGTTTTTGATCCATCATCTTCAATTCTATATATTATTAATTTTGAAGTATCAAATCCTTCTGGGATTGGAATACTAATTTTCACTTTACCATTTGGTTGAATGCTTTTATTGTTTGATTTTAAAGTTATATTAAATGCTTTGAAATTTTTAGTTTCTGTTAGATTATTTTTTATTTTGTTAAATGTTTCTCCTGATGTTATTTCTGCTATACTCATTGTTGTATCATTTGGTATTACAGATGTTGTTGCCTCTAGTTTTATGTTTGTTTTACTGTCTGTTTTAGTTATATTTTTGTTGTTTTCTTCAGTTTTGTTTTCTCCTAAATCTGCTATAACTTTAAGTAATTTAATTTCTCCAATAGCTGATTCTACTTTTCCATTTTTTATTACAACTTTTTTCATTGTGCATGAATCATCATATTTTGTACCTTCTGCATCTTCTCCATATACTTTGCCTTTGTATCCTTCTAATAGTCCATCACAAATTGTTTTGTATTCTCCGTTTGCTAGGTCCTAATAATCTAATTGCTCCAAGAGTATCATCTAAGGATTCAAAAGTTCCGCCCTGTAAGTCAAAATCTTTTGGATTAAAATAAGTACTTGGTTCGGTATAAGTTCTAATTTCAAGAGGTGCTCCATTACTATTGGCTGAGCATTGATATGTACCACCTAAAATAGTAAGTATTTTAGTGTCTGCATTTCTGTATTGTTCATCTGTACAGCCACCCCAAAATCCAATTGCGCTGTGCTTTGCTTTAATATTGCAATTATTTAATATAACTTTTGGTGTATTTATATCTTTGCTGTTATCTTTATTTACAGTAGGATACATTGCATAGATGTAAATTGCATCTGTATATGAACAATTAAAGTTTCCACCATTTACAGTCAATTTGCTCTTAGCATATTTATCTCCTCCTACATAAATAATTGAATCCATATGTGTAAATTCTCCGTTATTAATTATGCAGTGTCCTTGTCCTCTCACTTTAATCATATAATTGTTGTCTGCCGCTGGTGTAGTTCTAGTGGTAGAAAAAGTTGCATTATTAATTGTTAATTTACCTGCAACATAAATTTTTGAACTAGTTTTTATTCCAGCATCAACAAATTTGCCATTATTTATTGTAAGTTCTGCTTTTTGGTCTATGTGAATGCTTTCTGAAGATTGGCGGTTAAAAATAACCCCTCCCCATTTTAGCTTGTCTGTAGTTGAGTTATCTTCAAATGTAGCTTTTTTATAAATTCTCATTACACCTGTACCTTTACATTCTAATGTTTTTCCATTAAAATCTATTGTTACTTCAGGTATTTGAATATCAATTCCAAGGTCATTTAATACTACATTGTCTGTTAATTTTATTGTATTCCCTTCAATGACAGCTTTCTGCCCAAAAGCTGTTTTTAACTCTTCCATTGTGTTTATGTTCCTCATTTCTCCAGCTTTTACTAATGATTGGCTGAAAAATAGAATAAATAAACTAAAAATTGATACTAATAAAACATACTTAAAAATTTTTTTCATAACATCCTCTCCTATTCTTTTCTTATGTAATTATTTATAGTCTTTCAATATTATTATAGTATATTAGTTCCGCGTTTTAAATACATGTAAATAAAGTTTAATATATTTGTAACACAATTGTAATAATGCTATACTCTGCGGTTCTCTGTGAGCCATTATTCCTATCTTTTTACCTTGATAATTTATTTTTAATCAATTCTAATTGATTGCATCTACTACATTCTCTGTCAAAATATCTATATCAACAAAATATTTCTTTTTATTGTTTTTATCAATATATACTGGAAATTGTTTTATAT
>CAKOVG010000035.1 GCA_934121875.1 uncultured Clostridia bacterium | reverse complement strand
GTTAACAGCCGAGCGCTCTACCAACTGAGCTAATGGAGAATATTTTTAAAACTGAAGTTATTATAGTACACATTATATCAAAGTGCAATAGTTTTTATGCAAAAAAATTAAATTTTTTTATTGTATACAAAAAATCGAAGATTTTACTTATATGACAAGGCTAATATACTTTGAAATGTGCATATTTGTAAGGTAACTTTTGTTATAATACTTGCTAAACTGTTTAAATAAGGATAAAATAGATAGAGTAAAATGATTTCATAAGTATGAAACAGTAAAATAGTGAGGTATTAACTTTGGAGATTAAAGGAAGAATTAGAGATATTATTTATCGTAATGAAATAAATAGCTATACAATTGCAACATTTGAAACAGATGAAGAGGAAACTACTGTTGTGGGTTATCTTCCTTTTATTGAAAAAGGTGATAATCTAAAAATAACTGGTAATTTTGTTGAACATCCTGAATATGGTAGACAATTAAAAATTGAGACTTTTGAAAAGTTAATGCCAGAAGATTTAGATTCAATAGAAAATTATTTAGCAAATGGAAAATTTAAGGGAATAGGTCCTGCAACAGCTAAAAGAATGGTTAATACTTTTGGAAAAGATGTAATAAATATTATTAAATTTGAACCTGAAAAGTTATCTTGTATAAAAGGAATTACTGAGGAAAAAGCAATTGAAATTTCCCAAAGCTTTAATGAAAATTGGGAAGTATGGCAAATTGTTAGTTATTTAGAAAAATTTGGAATTGGTCCACAAAGTGCAGAAGGAATATACAAAAAACTAGGACAAAATACAATAACTACAATAGAAGAAAATCCATATATTTTAATAGATTTGACAGTTAGAGTTAACTTTGCGCAAATAGACCAAATTGCTATAAAAATGGGAATGGATTTAGAAAATGATAAACGTATTAGAAGCGGTATAAAATATGCCCTTAAATTATCTACTAATAATGGACATTGTGCAGTATTATATGAAAATTTAATTCAGTTTGTAAAAGATTTATTAAATGTTTCAGAAGTGATGATAGAAAACAATATTATATTTTTGAAAACAAAAAATGAAATTGTATTAGAAGATAGAGAAAACCAGGAGTGGGTATATTTATATAATTATTACATGGCTGAAAAAAATGTTGCTGAAAGTTTGATGGCTTTAGATAATTATTTGAATGTAAAAGAAATTAGTAATTTTGAAAAGAAATTAAAGAAAATTGAGAAACATTCTGAGTTAGAATTATCTGAAAAACAAAGAGAAGCGGTAATTGCAGTTCAAGAGCATAATGTTTGTGTAATTACTGGTGGACCAGGTACAGGAAAAACTACTATAATAAAAACAATAATTGAAATGTATAAACAGGAAGAAAAAAAGATTGTATTATGTGCGCCTACTGGAAGAGCTGCAAAAAGAATGAGTGAAGCTACTGGAGAAGAAGCTAAAACTTTGCATAGATTATTAGAGATTGGAAAAACAAGTTCAGATGAGTTACAAAATATAGATCCAAATGTAGAAGTTGCACCATTAGACGCAGATGTGATTATTGTTGATGAAGTATCAATGGTTGATATATTTTTAATGAATTATCTATTACAAGCAATTTATAAAGGAACTAAGCTTGTATTAGTTGGAGATAGTAATCAGTTACCATCAGTTGGACCAGGAAATGTGTTAAAAGACATTATACAATCCGAAAGACTTACTACAATTACATTGAACAAAATTTTTAGACAAGCAGCTAAAAGTAAAATTATTTTAAATAGCCATAAGGTAAATGAAGGAATTAGTATTTTTAGCAAAGATGAACAGAATGAAAAAGAAGAATTAATAGAAGACTTTTTCTTTATAAATGAAACTAATAAATTAAAGGTGTTAGAGAATATAATTTCACTATGCACAGGAAGACTAGAAAAGTATGGAAATTATACTTTTGCTCAAAATATACAGGTAATTAGTCCAACAAAAAAAGGAGAACTAGGAACTAGAGAACTAAATAAAAGTTTGCAACAAGCCATAAACCCGGAAACACAAGAAAAGAACCAAAGAAAGTATATAGATTCTGTGTTTCGTGAAGGTGACAGAATAATGCAAATAAAAAATAATTATGATATTTATTGGGAGAAAAGAGAACCAACACTTGAAATGGGCAAAGGCGTATTTAATGGAGAATATGGAACAATATTAAATATAGATGAAGCAGAAAAAAAGGTAAAAATTAAGTTTGATGACGATAAATTAGTATGGTATAACTTTGAAGAGCTTGAGCAAATAGAACATTCATACTGCATTACTGTGCATAAGGCTCAACGGAAGTGAATTTGATGTAGTTATTATGCCGATAGTACAGGCTGCACCAATGTTACTTACTCGTACATTATTATATACTGCAATGACAAGAGCCAAAAAGTTACTTATTTTAATTGGAAATCCTAATATTATAGAGTTTATGACACAAAATGCAGATAGTAAAAAGAGAAATACAGGTTTAGAATTTAAATTAAGAAATATATAATTTTATATTGACTTAGGTGTTAAAATAATATAAACTATTACCATAGGGGAAATAAAAATACCATAAAAAAGGAGGTGAGCCCCTATACAGGAAGAGTTATTATTAGAGATACTTAATGTAGTTAAAAGGTCTGAAACAGAAAACAAAAAAGCAATAGAAGAACTAAAAGCAGATTTAAAAGAATTTAAAGAAGAAACAAGAGTAGCTATAAATGAACTAAAAATATCTGTTAACAAACTAGAAGAGAAAGTTGATAGACTAGAAACAAGATTTGATAGATTAGAAGCAAAATTCGATGGATTAGAAGTAAAATTCAATGAACTAGAAGGGAAAGTTGATAGAATAGAAATAAAATCTGATAGAATAGATGAAAAAACAGACAGAATTGAAAATAAAATTACAGACGAAATGGAAGATACATCTCAAATGCTAAAAATCTTGTTTGAACAAACTGACAAAATTACTAGTTACATTGACTTAACATGGAAAATTAAAAAGATCAATTAATATAATAAATTGGGGGCAATATTTATTTTAGGAGGTTCTGAATGAACTTTTTAGAAAATATGCTCTTTTTTATTTTCCCAAAAACATGTGAAATGTGCGGGAAAATTGGTGAAAGTTACATATGTGATAAATGCAAAAACAAAATTGAAGAATTAAATTTATACCACAATAAAATAGAAGATTATTCACAAGACAATACAAAATATTTTGATGAGCATGCATACATATTTGAATATAACTTAATAATAAGAGAAAAAATAATTCAGTACAAATTTAGAAATAAGGCGTATTTAGGAAAAATGTTTTCTGAATTTTTGATGAAAAATGAAAAAATGTGTGGATTTTTTAAAAAATATGATATAATTATCCCAGTTCCAATGACAAATAAAAAAATAAGAGAAAGAGGATATAATCAAACAGAAATAATTGCTAAAATTATATCTAAAAATATCTCTAATATAGAAATTAAAAAAAATGTATTAATCAAATACAAAAATAATAACATTCAAAGTAAGTTAAATAAAAGACAAAGACAAAAAAATGTACAAAATGTATACAAAATTAATAATGAAGAAATAATAAAAGGCAGAAACATACTGATTTTGGATGATATCTATACAACAGGAGCTACATGTAACGAATGTGCAAAAACATTGCTACAAGCAAAGCCAAACAAAATTGGGATTATTACTATAGCAAAGGATTATGGCAAAATACAAACGAAAAACAAGAGAAAGGAATGAAAAAATGGAAGATTTAGTAGAAAGTATATTAGATTATATTAGAGCAGAATACACAGACTATGCTATTATGATTAATGGCGAGTGGGGAAGCGGAAAAACATATTTTTGGAACCATAAAATAAAACCAAAAATTGAAGCAATGCAAGTAAACGGAAAAAAGTTAACTCCCATTTATATGTCATTATATGGAATATCAAATCTAGAAGAAATAAGCAAAAAGATATTTATTGAAACCACACAACTAATGGATAAAAATCTAAAAAAATTTATGGGAGCAAGTGGGGTTGGAAGTATACCTGAATATGCTAAAACAGGGCTAGACATGGCAAATTTTTTCGGTGTAACCCAAAATGGAGATAGAATAGACTATGCTCAATTCTTTTCAACAGACGATAAAGTACTTTGCTTTGACGATTTGGAAAGAGCAAATGTTGATGTTATTGATATTTTAGGATATATTAATAACTTTGTTGAACATGACCATATAAAAACAATAATTATTTGTAATGAAAAAGAACTATCAACAAAATTAAAAAATAGCAACCTAGAAATGAAAACCTTTATAGCCACATATTTGTTAGATAAAGAAAACAAACTAAATATTAAAACAGACAAACCAATGGTAGAAAGAATAAGAGACACTATTGAATATGTTTTTGACAAAGCAAATGACTATGAAAGAATAAAAGAAAAATTGATAGGTGAAACTTTTGAGTATGCTCCAGAATTCAACTATATAATAAATGGGCTTTTAATGAGATATGAAAACAATGCAGATTTAATTAGGTTTCTAAGAGAAAATACTGCACTAATAACTTCTACATTTAACAAAAGTGGAACAAGAAATTTGCGTATCTTAAAACATGCTTTAAATAATTTTAAAAAAATATTTGACACAGTTACAGATTCATATCCAAACACAAATCACAGAGTACTACAAACAATGCTAATATTTACAATAGCTATATCTTTTGAAATTAAAGCAGGAAAAATAACAAAAGACAAGTTTATAAATATTAATAATAATGAAGAATATAAATCAGTATTAGTATCTTCAAGAGTATTTATGGATAATAGACAATTTTATATTAAAGAATTTGATAACAACTATTACTATAATTTTAAAGCAGAATATCGTTTCTTCAAATTTATTGAAAAATATGTACGTACTCGTATATTTGATATGAAAATTTTTAAAGAAAATATGGAAGTAATACGTGATACTGTAGATACAAATCAATTGCCTGGCTATAAAAGGCTACTTACAGAAGAATATTGGAAAATACCAGATGACCAATTTAATGGAGTAATAGATGAAACATTGGACTACGTTAAAAATGGTAAAATAGAAATAATACAAATTGTAAAACTATTCTCATACTTTGCTTATTTCATCAAGAAAGATTTAATTAACTATGATATGAGAACAATAAAATCTGTATTTTTCAATGGAATGAATATATCATCATTAACATCAACTTATTGTGCAAATGTTGATGAGGAGCTATCTCAAGTAGCAGTTGAAGACGAATTTGAGCCAGACATGGAAGAAATATTAAAACATTTTAATGAAATAAATATGCAACTAAAAACTAAAATGTATAATGAAAAAGCAGAAGAAATATTTAAATATATTCCAATGAAAATGGAAATGTTTTAT
This sequence comes from uncultured Clostridia bacterium, assembly GCA_934121875.1. GTDB lineage: Bacteria > Bacillota > Clostridia > TANB77 > CAG-508 > CAG-273. Next base: position 1,095 of record CAKOVG010000035.1, on the reverse strand, counting down.
GATAAATTTGATAAAGAATGTATGAATATTCCTATATTTAAATATTATGATTCATTCCAAACATTCCAAAGAATTTCATGTGCAAGTAACGAAGATATAGTAACAATAAAAGAAAAACTAGTTGATAGAGCAAGCAGATTTAAAAATGAAATTCAAGAAGAAATACCAAATATAAGAAAACTAAAACAAATAATGGATGACTATATTGATGGAAAACTTCCTAGCATAAAAGTAGTTTTATTACAAGATTTTTCTAATGAACTAGGAAAAATTATAAAAAGTTATGATGCAGAAAAAAAAGAAATATTAAATATTGAAGAATAAAAATGTATAAAAACCTCATTTTAAAGCAATAATAAGAATAATTAATCATTGCAAGAGCTAAAAGCTTTAAATTTAAAAGGAGGTAATATTTTGAAAGCAACAGGTGTAGTAAGAAGAATTGATGATTTAGGTAGAGTTGTTATTCCAAAGGAAATTAGAAAAACATTAAGAATAAAAGAAGGAGATCCACTTGAAATTTTTACAGATAAAGAAGGAGAGGTAATATTAAAAAAATATTCCCCAATAGGGGAACTAACAGAATTTGCGACAGGATATGCAGAAACTTTAGCAAAAACAACAGGACATATTGCATGTATAACAGATAAAGATACTGTAATTGCAGTTTCAGGTGGAGCAAAAAAGGAATTATTAGAACAAGATATTAGCGAAGAATTAGAAAGATTAATGGATGACAAAGAAAAGTACACAAGTAAGGAAAACAATGGTTTAGCTATTCCAATTACTAAAAATGAAAACAAAGAAAGAAGATACAATTCACAAGTTGTATATCCTATTATTTCTGACGGAGATGTAATCGGAACAGTAATATTATTGTCAAAAGACAATAGTACCAAAATGAATGAAGTTGAACAAAAAGTAGCACAATCAGCTGCCAGCTTCTTAGGAAGCCAAATGGAAATATAATGTAATTTTACTGTAATAATAATGCAATAAAAAGCTTGATCATTCAGGTAAAATATAGTATAAATATATCTTGAACTTGACAGCTGAAGAACAGCAAAAGACTGACAACCTTTGATATAATAGGCT
>CAKOVG010000034.1 GCA_934121875.1 uncultured Clostridia bacterium | reverse complement strand
TATTAGTATGGTTACTGTATTAACAGTTTTACCAGCATTCTTAATTGTATTTGACAAAATAATTTGTAAAACAACTGCCAATATGCGTAAACTAAGCAATTAATTTTTAGGTTTTAGTTTTGCTTTGAAATGTAGTAATATAATACTTTTCTTGTGTAGCTGGGATGGAACGGAAAAAAGTATTATATTACTACCAATAAAATTAATATTATGAAATAAAAAAGGAGAAAACAAAAATGAAAAGTAAAAGAATAATAGGAAGCATATTATTATGCACAATGTTAGGTTATGCAACTCCAGTATTTGCTTTAACAAAAGAAGAAACAGTATATTCAAAACTTAACAATAGTGGAACACAATATGAAACAATAGTAAACGAACATATAAAAAATGATGAATTATTAAAAACAATAGATGATATATCAAACTTATTAGACATAACAAATGTAGGTGGAAATGAAACCTTTGAACAAAAAGAAAATAAAATAATATGGAATGCTAATGAAAAAGACATATATTATCAAGGAAAAACAGAAAAGAAATTACCAATTGAAACATCTATCAAATATGAGCTAGATGGAAAAGAAATGTCTGCAGAAGAAATAGTTGGAAAAAGAGGAAAAGTAAAAATTACAATAACATACAAAAATAATGAAACACACAATGTAAATATAAATGGAACAACAGAAAAAATGTATACACCATTTATAGTAATAACAGGAACAACACTTGATACTAAAACAAATAAAAACGTTAAATTAACTCAAGGAAAAGTAGTTGAAAAAGGAGAAAAAACTATACTACTTGGAGTTGCATTTCCAGGATTAAAAGAAAGTTTAAAAACAGATGAAATTGATATACCAAACAAAGTAGAAATATCAATGGAAACAGAAAAATTTGAATTAGAAAATATGATTACATATATAACACCAAGAGTATTAGAAGACAATAAGTTAAAAGTAACAGATAAATTAAATGAACTATATTCATCAATGAATGATATGAAATTAGCTAGTGAAAAGCTTGAAAATGGATCAAAGACATTACAAGAGGGAACAAGTCAATATGCAGAAAAATCACAAGAATTTACAGGGTATATGAATAAACTAACACAAGGAACCGAAAGTGCCAATGCAGGAGCAACACAAGTAGCAGCAGGAGCTAATACATTAGCAACAAAATCAAGTGCTTTAATTCCAGGAGTTAGTACATTATCAGATGGAGCAAAAACTTTAAAAGAAAAAGTAAATTATATGGCAGAATCAAGTCAAGCATTAGCAGCAGGAGCAACATCAATAAACACAGGAATTACAAATACAAGCAAAGCAATAGATGCGATGAATGCAACATTATCAACTGTTGATGTGAAAGCTAAAATAGCAAATCTAACAACACTTGTAAATACCGATAAAGCATTAAAAACAAATTTGGAAAATATGCAAACTGCCTTAACAGCTCAAAAAGATAGTACAACAGATGATCATTTAAAAGCAAACTTAACATCACAAATAGAGATGAATGAGAAAACCATAAAATTATTAGAGCAAAATATATCAGCAAATGAACAATCGATAGAATTGTTAAAATCCGTAGGTAAAGCTCAAATAACCGTAGTAGCTATAAAAGAAGGATTAGACGGAAAAGGAACTAAAGAGGAACCTGGATTAAAAGTAGGGGCAAATTCCTTAGACAAGAACTTAACAGCATTGGCTAAAGGTTTAGACACAATGAACACAAAATCAGATGAATTAGTTGCAGGAACAAGTGAATTATCAACAAAATCTGAAGCATTAATTAAAGGAATAAACGATTTAAAAACTGGCGCAAATAAATTAAATGCAGGCACAGTAGCTCTTAATGTAAGTGCTAAAGAATTATACTCAGCAAGTACACAACTAACTGAAAAGTCAGGAGATATAGCTAATGGTGCAAAAGAATTATCAGAAGGAATAAAAGAGTTTAACACAAAAGCAATTAACAAGCTATATTCTACAGTAAATGGAGACATTCATAACCTTACAAGTAGAATTGATGCACTAGAAAAATTATCAAAAGAATATATGAATTTCGCAGAAATGGATGAAGAAATGAATGGAAATGTTAAATTCATTTTAATTACAGATCCATTAAAACAAAATGAGGAAAAAACTAATAATTAGTCTTGAAAAATATTAAATTTAATGATAAATATAATAATATAAATAAAAATGAAAGGAGCAACAAATATGGAATATCTTGAAAAAATATTTAAAAGAACAGGATGGACATCTTTGTTAACATCATTAGTATTTGCAATTCTTGGAATACTTTTAATTACAAACCCAGAGGGAAGCACAAAGGTAGTATCGTTGATTGTAGGAATACTTTTCATTATAGTAGGACTATACAAATTAGTAGATTATTGCCTAACAAGAGGAAAATATAACTTTTACAATTATGACATAGCATATGGAATTATAGCTATCATCCTTGGAATTATAACAATAGTTTACAAAAGCCAAATTGAAACAATATTCAGAGTTTTAATAGGAATTTGGATAGTTTACACAGGAATAATAAGATTAAGCTTATCATTTAAATTAAAACTAGTAGAATCACCAACTTGGATATGCAGTTTATTAATTTCTATTGTAATGATAGTATGTGGGCTATATACAATATTTGTATCAAATGCCATAGTTGTGACAATAGGAATTGTAATTCTAATTTATTCAATATTAGATATGATAGAAGACATTATATTCTTATCTAACATCAAAAAACTAGAAAAATAGTTATAACAAAAAGACAAACACATAAAATGTTATTACTTTTGAATAATAAATAATATAAAAAAATAAAAAATAAAAAAACTCGTTTTTTCAAAAAACGAGTTTTTTTAGTATTAAAATACGTTTTAAAATAATATGAAAGTACTGATAAACGTTGCAAAACACAAAAAATAAAACAAAAAATATTTTAAAAAATGTAAAAAAGAAGAAAAATCATTTTTAGAAAAAAATAAAAAACTAAATAAAAATATTTTTACCATTTTTTTGAAAAGATTAGATTGAAATTTGCCTAAATATCAAGTAAAAAGGATAAAAAACATAAAAATAAAACTTAAAGAATGTTAAAATTAAGCACTTTTACGGCAAATGTAACAAAAATGTAATATTATTTTAAATAAAAAAATAAAACATGAAAAACATACAAAAAAACCACATATAATTGACCGAAAGACACAAAGAAAACTAATTGACAAAAATCTGAAAAGTGCTATAAATCAAATTAAAAACACTATAGTTACATAAAAAATATGCGTTTGACATTATCTTTTGAATGATATAATATTAAAACACAAAAGAAAAAAAGGGGCAATTAAAATATTAATTATATAATCAAAAAACATATATAGGGGGAATAAAAATGCAAGTAGTAAAGAGAGACGGCAAGGTAGTAGATTTTGATCAATCAAAAATTAAAGTAGCTATTGAAAAAGCCAACAAAGAAGTGAAACCAAAAGAAAGAGCAACTAAAGAAGAAATAAATCAAATAATTGACTATGTTGAAGATATAGATAAAAAAAGAATTTTAGTAGAAGATATACAAGACATTATAGAAGAACAATTAATGACAATTGGAAAGCACACATTAGCAAAAAAATATATTACATATCGTTATACTAGAGAATTAGTAAGAAAAGCTAATACAACCGACCAATCAATTAAAGAATTAATTGATGGTGAAAGTGACTACTGGAACAGTGAAAACTCAAACAAAAATGCTCAAGTTGTTACAACACAAAGAGATTATTTAGCAGGAATTACTAGTACAGACATTACCAGAAGATTTTTGTTACCAGAAGAAATAGTAAAAGCACATGATGAAGGAATTATTCATTTTCATGATGCAGACTATTTTGCACAAAATGCACTAACAAATTGTGAGTTGATAAATTTAGATGATATGCTTCAAAATGGTACAATAATGAATGGAGTTATGATAGAAAAACCACATAGATTTTTAACAGCAATGACAATTGCTACACAAATTATATTAGGAGTTACATCATCTACTTATGGTGGAGCAACAGTATCATTAACTCATTTAGCACCATTTGTAAGAAGTAGCTATGATAAATATTATAAAAAATATAAACAAAGAGGCTTAAATGAAACCCAATGTAAGGAATATGCTGAACAGGATACTAAAAAAGAAGTGTCTGACGGTGTACAAACCTTCAATTATCAAGTAAATTCAATGACAAATACAAATGGACAAGCACCATTCTTATCAGTATGTATGTATTTAGGTGAAACAGACGAATATAAAGAAGAACTAGCAATGATAATTGAAGAATTCTTAAAACAAAGAATAGAAGGCTTTAAAAATGAAAAAGGTGTATATATTACACCAGCATTCCCAAAACTTCTTTATGTATTAGAAGAAGATAATATTCACAAAGATAGCAAATATTGGTATTTAACAGAATTGGCTGCTAAATGTACAGCTAAGAGATTAGTTCCAGACTACATTTCTGAAAAGAAAATGAAAGAATTTAAAATAGACAAAAATGGAAATGGAAATTGCTATCCATGCATGGGATGCAGATCATTCCTAACACCATATGTAGACCCAGAAACAAACAAACCAAAATATTATGGAAGATTTAATCAAGGGGTTGTAACTATCAATTTAGTTGATGTTGCATTATCATCAAAACAAGATGAAGAAAAATTCTGGAAAATATTTGATGAAAGATTGGAACTATGCCATAAGGCATTACAAATTAGACATGAGAGATTAAGTAAAGCTACAAGTGATGTTGCACCAATATTATGGCAACATGGAGCTTTAGCAAGACTTGAAAAAGGTGAAAGCATACACAAATTATTACATGATGGATATTCAACAATATCACTTGGATATGCAGGATTATATGAATGCGTAAAATATATGACAAACCATAGCCATACAGATAATGGCGTGGGAGAAGAATTTGCTATAAAAGTAATGCAAAAATTAAATGATAAATGCAAAGAATGGAAAGAAACAGAAAAAATAGACTACAGTGTATATGGCACACCAATTGAATCTACAACATATAAATTTGCAAAGTGCTTAAAGAAAAGATTCGGAACAGTTGAAGGAATTACAGATAGAAGTTATATTACAAATTCATACCATGTACCAGTATTTGAGGATATAGATGCCTTCTCTAAATTAAAACTAGAAAGCAAATTCCAAAAATTAAGTCCAGGTGGAGCTATATCTTATATAGAAACACCTAACTTACAAGATAATTTGGAAGTTGTATTACAAATAATAGAATTTATTTATAATAATATTATGTATGCAGAATTAAACACAAAATCAGATTATTGTCAAAAATGTGGATTTGATGGAGAAATTTTAATAGACGAAAACCTAGAATGGTATTGTCCAAATTGTGGAAATAGAGACCATAATACATTAAACGTAGCAAGAAGAACTTGCGGATATATTGGAAGCCAATTCTGGAATAAGGGAAGAACACAAGAAATAAAAGAAAGAGTTTTACATATTGATAATAAAGACGACGAGTAGATTAGAAAGAGGAAGTTGATTAACTATGAAATATAATAAAATCAGAAAAATGGATATATCAGATGGACCAGGAGTAAGGGTATCTATATTTATGCAAGGCTGCAGCTTTAATTGTAAAAATTGCTTTAACCCAGAAACACATGATTTTAATGGGGGAAAAGAATTTACAGATGCAACTATTGACAGAATAATAGAACTTTGCCAAAACGAAAACGTAGAAGGATTATCAATTTTAGGTGGAGAACCAATGCACCCAAACAATATAGAAGGAACAACAAAATTAGCAAAAACTTTTAAAGAAAAATTTCCTGATAAAAACTTATGGGCATGGTCAGGATTTAAGTTTGATGACTATTTAAAAGACAAAGAAGTAGTAAAATACTTAGACGTTTTAGTAGATGGACAATATGTTGACGAACTTCACAATCCAAAATTAGATTGGAGAGGGTCAGAAAACCAAAGAGTAATTGATGTGCAAAAAAGCTTAAAAAATGGAGAAGTGACAACTTGGAAAAGTGTTTCTTAACAGAAACTATAAAAATGCTAAATAAAGCACATGATTAGGAAATTTACTTAATTTTAATAAATAATACAAGTATTTTATAGAAAATTTTATATAAATATTGACAAATTTACCCAATACAGTTATAATAATTAACGTAAAAATAATAATTTTCAGTTAAAATCCCACACGTAAGAGTGTAACTACTGAAGGGAGGGGAACAAAAATGTCAGAGGTTAAAGTTAATAACGGAAATATAGAAGATGCCTTAAAAAGGTTTAAAAGACAATGTGCTAGAAACGGAGTATTACAAGAAGTAAGAAAAAGAGAGCACTATGAAAAACCAAGTGTAAAAAGAAAGAAAAAATCAGAGGCAGCAAGAAAAAGAAAATTTTAAAAAGTAAGAGATGGATTGAAAGTTATTAGAATTTTTCAATCCATTTTTGCTTAATAAGGAGGTAAATGTATGTTAAAAGAAAAATTGTTAGACGATTTAAAAAATTCTATGAAAGAGAAAAATGTAATTAGAAAAAATGTTATCCAAATGGTTAGAGCTGCTATTCTACAAGTTGAAAAAGACAAACAAATAGAAGTTTCAGATGACCAAATAGTTGAAATAATTGCAAAAGAAGCTAAAAAAAGAAAAGATTCAATTGCAGATTATGAAAAAAGTGGAAGACAAGATTTGCTAGACCAAATAAACCAAGAAATTGCTATACTAGAGGAATACTTACCAGAACAATTATCTGCAGAAGAAATAGAAGCAAAAGTAAAAGAAATAATTGCTGAACTAGGCGCAACATCTATGAAAGAAATGGGCTTAGTAATGAAAACTGCAAAAGAAAAATTAGGAGCATCAGCAGACGGAAAAACAATAAATGAAGTTGCTAAAAAATTATTACAATAAAAAAGTATGCGTTTAAAAGCATACTTTTTTATTGTATTCCCTTGAATAATTTTCCAAAAATAGATTATAATATACATGAATAAAAAAAGAAAAGAGGAGAAAGAATGAATTATCAAAAACAAGAAATAAAACCAGGTATAACTTTACACCAAATTTATA
>CAKOVG010000033.1 GCA_934121875.1 uncultured Clostridia bacterium | reverse complement strand
CCACGGTAGGCTACAAACCTACGCCAATTTTCAAGACTGGTGCCATAAACCAACTCGACCACCTCTCCACTTAAGTTGCTAACACTATGTATCATCAACCTTATATATAATAGCATATTTACCACTATGTTGTCAATAGAATTATACTCAGAAAATAAAAAAATTGCTAAAATTTATTTATTAAAACTTTAGCAATTTTCATAATTATTTTATCAAATTTAAAATTCTTTCTAATTCATCGTTTGTTGAATATTGTATAATAATTTTTCCACTTCTTTTTCCTGCATTTAATTTAACTTTTGTTCCAAAAAAACTTTGAAAACTGTCTTCTATATCTCTACAAATAGCTTGTCTTCTTTCTTCATATTTAGTTGATGTTTTCTTTTGGTCTTGAACTTTCTTTTCAATATCTCTAACTGTTTCACCCTTTTCTATAATTCTAATTGCAGCAGCATATTGTTTATCTGGATCAGTTATACATAATAAAGATCTACAATGACCTTCATTTAATTTTCCATCAATAGCTAATTGCATTACTCTTTCATCTAAATTCAATAACCTTAATGTATTTGTAACTGTACTTCTATTTAATCCTATTGTATCTGCTAGTTGTTGTTGTGTCATACCATAATCATCCAATAATTGTCTAAACCCTCTTGCTTTATCTATTGGGTTTAAGTCTTCTCTTTGTATATTTTCAATTAAAGCAATTTCCTTGTTTTTTCTTTCATCATTTTCTCTAACAATGCAAGGCATATCTTTTAATCCTGCCTTTTTAGCAGCTCTCCATCTTCTTTCTCCTGCAATAATTTCATAATATTCATCTTTTTTAGATACTATAATTGGTTGAATTACACCATATTTTTCTATTGATTTTGCAAGTTCTTCTATTGATTCACTTGGAAAATTTCTTCTTGGTTGGTTTCTATTTGGTTCTATTTCAATAACTTTTATTTTTTGAACAATTTCCTCTCCATCTTTTATTTTTTTTTCTTCTTCTTTAGTTAATTGATTTTCACTAAATAAAGCTTCTAATCCTTTTCCTAAACCTGTTTTTTTAACAGCCATTATAACATCTCCTTTTCTTTTATACTGCATGTTTTCCTTTTGTATTATCATTATTCTTCAAAAATTCTTTTACAAATTTATCATAACTTTTAGCACCTTTTGATCTTGGATCATATATAGATATTGGCATTCCATAGCTTGGTGCTTCACTTAATTTTACGTTTCTAGGAATTACTGTTTTATACACTTTGTTTTCAAAATATTTATTAACTTCTTTTACTACTTGATTAGATAAGTTTGTTCTAATATCATACATAGTAAGTAATGCACCCTCAACTTCCAAGTTCTTATTCAAGTGTCTCTTTACTAAATTAATAGTATTTATAAGTTGTCCTAATCCTTCCAGAGCATAATATTCACATTGTACTGGTATCAATACACTATCTGATGCTGTAAATGAATTTAAAGTAATTAATCCTAATGATGGTGGACAATCAATAATAATGTAGTCAAACTTATCTTTTACAGATTCTAATTTTTCTTTCATTCTATATTCTCTTGACATCATTGAAACTAGTTCAACTTCTGCTCCTGCAAGATTTATATTAGATGGACAAATATATAAATTTTTAATTTCTGTTTTTTGAATAGTATCTTTGCTTTCTACTTCATCACTAATTATTAAATCGTAAACAGATAATTCTGTATTTTTATCCATTCCCACACCACTTGTAGCATTTCCTTGTGGGTCTGCGTCTATTAGCAAAACTTTTTTACCTCTTTTAGCAAGTAAAGTGCTTAAATTCACTGAGGTTGTAGTCTTTCCTACTCCACCTTTTTGGTTTGCAACTGATATAATTTTTCCCAATTTAATTGCCTCCTTTGTTGTTTTATGTAAACTATTTTAATATCTAATTATATTAAAAGGGACATATTAATGATATAAAAATATCTTCAATATGTCAATGAATTTTTTAAAAAATATAATAATTTTTTAGTTAATTTTACGAATTATGGATTTCTAAAAAGGTGCTTTTTACCCCCGTCCCCAAAAGCACCCAAAAGCACTTGAAGTTACTTTATTGGCTCTTTTGCTGGGATTCCAGCTTTTCTAGGATATTTACTCGGTGTACTTTTTACTTTTTTTATTACTACTATTTTTCTTTTTATATCAGTATTTGGCAATATAATTTCGTCTATTTTTTCAATTTCTCCTCCAAGAATTTCAATAGCTTTTTTGGCCTCTCTTAATTCTTCTTCAATTTCATAAGCTTTCATACAAATACATCTTCCACCTACTTTTACAAATGGTAACATATATTCCAAAAGTACATTTAATCTTGCTACAGCTCTTGATGTTACAATATCATAAGCTTCTCTCTCTTTGCTCACAAATTCTTCTGCTCTACCATGAATTGCTTGTATATTTTTCAATTCTAGCTCAGTTATTACTGTTTGTAAGAATATTATTCTTTTATTTAAAGAATCTAATAGTGTGAATTTCTTATTTTCTTCTAATATTTTTAAAGGTATTCCAGGAAATCCTGCTCCTGTACCAATATCAAGCAATGTATCTGACTCTTTTAAATATGAAATAATTGTCAAGCTATCTATAAAGTGCTTTAATATTACTTCTTCTGGATCTGTAATTGCTGTCAAATTCATTTTTTCATTCCATTCTAATAATAATTCCATATATTTATAAAACTGTTCTACTTGTTTTTGAGATATTTTTATGTTAATGGAATTAGCTTTTTCAATTAGACTTTTATTAAATTCTAATTTATTCATAATTACCTCTTTCTATTTTTTTATCTGCTCTAAGTAAATAAGCAGCACAGATATATCAGCTGGTGAAACACCTGATATTCTAGATGCTTGTCCTACTGAATTTGGTTTTATTTTGTTTAATTTTTGTCTTGCTTCTAACCTAAGCCCCTTAATTGTACTATAATCTATATCTTGTGGCAACAATTTTGCTTCCAGTTTTTTAAATTTTTCGACTTGTGCTTGTTGTAGTTTTATATAACCTTTATATTTTACTTCTATTTCTACTTCTTGAGTTACTTCTTTAGGCAATTCTTTTCTATTCTCATCAATTTCACCTAAAAGTTCGTAATTCATTTCTGTTCTTCTTAATAATTCTGCCATTTTTACACCTGTTGTGAGTTCCGAAGAATTATTATTTTTTAACAATTCATTTACCTTCTCTGTTGGCTTAACCACAGTGTTTTCAAGTCTTTCAATTTCTTCTTCAATTTGTTTTTTCTTAATTAAAAATGCTTGATATCTTTCTTCAGATATTAAACCTACATCATGTCCTATTTCTGTTAATCTTAAATCAGTATTATCTTGTCTTAGTAATAACCTATATTCTGCTCTAGAAGTCATCATTCTATATGGTTCATTAGTTCCTTTTGTTACAATATCATCAATTAAAACTCCTATATATGCTTGTGAACGGTCTAGAATGACTGGTTTTCTTCCTCTTACTTTTTGTGCTACATTTATTCCTGCTATAATTCCTTGTGATGCAGCTTCTTCATATCCAGAAGTTCCATTTATTTGACCTGCAAAAAACATTCCATCTATTTTTTTATGTTCTAACGATAATTTTAATTCAGATGGATCTATACAATCATATTCAATTGCATATGCTGGTCTTGTAAATTCAGCATGTTCTAATCCAGGTATAGTGCGATACATAGCTATTTGTACATCTTCAGGAAGTGATGAACTCATTCCTTGTATATACATTTCGTCTGTATCTCTTCCTATTGGTTCTACAAATATTTGATGTCTTTCTTTATCCGCAAATCTAACTACTTTGTCTTCTATAGATGGACAATATCTTGGCCCTGTACCTGTTATTTCTCCACCATATAAAGGTGAACGGTGCAAGTTTTTCCTTATAATTTCATGTGTTTCAGGTGTTGTGTATGTCAAATAACATGGTAATTGTTCTTCTTTTTCTACTATTTTATCTTCAAATGAAAATGCTGTAGGATTTTTATCCCCATCTTGTCTTTCCATTTTAGAAAAATCAATAGAATTTTTATTTATTCTCGCTGGTGTTCCAGTTTTAAATCTTACAAGGTTTATACCGATTTTTCTTAACATATCAGATAGCCTATTTGCTGGAAACACACCATCTGGACCACTTTCGTAAGATACTTCTCCTATATATATTTTTCCCTTTAAATATGTACCTGTTGCTAGTATAACATTGTTTACTTCATATACCGCACCTATATTTGTTTCTACAGATTTTACTTTTCCATCTTCTACTCCAATGTCAACTATTTCTGCTTGTTTTAAATATAGATTTGGTTGTTTTTCAAGAGTATGTTTCATTTCCATTTGATATTTTTTTCTATCTGCTTGGGCTCTCAAAGAATATACAGCTGGTCCTTTTGAAGTATTTAACATTCTAAGTTGAGTATATGTTTTATCTATGTTTTTTCCCATTTCTCCACCTAAGCAGTCTATTTCCATTACTAAATGTCCTTTTGAACTACCACCTATGTGCGGATTACATGGCATATTTGCAACAGCTTCTAAACTTATACTAAATAACAAAGTTTTTAGTCCTAGTCTCGCTGTTGCAAGAGCTGCTTCACAACCAGCATGCCCTGCGCCTATTACTGCTACATCATATTTTCCTGCATTATATTTCATTTTTATTTCACCTTCCATGTTAAATTTATTTTCTGTTTTTTTGTTCAGTTTTTTATGAAACGAAAATCACTGTTTGATATAACTTTTTGGTTTGTTGTTTTTTGTCGAAAGTATTTAATTTTGATTTTTCAATACTTTGTCGAAACTCTTTTTTAATTATTGTCTTTTTGTAGTGGTTCAGTGTTCGTGTTTCACAGTTTTTTTCTTATAAAACCATATATTTCATTATACTTTGCTTATTAAACATATAAGTTAACATTTTACTCTTATAATAATTTAATTCATTAAAGCTGAACTTATTAATGACTATTTTCCTAAACAAAATTTAGAAAATATATTATTTATTATATCTTCTGACACATTTTCTCCTGTTATTTCGCTTAAATCCTCTAGTGCTTCTTTTAATGAAACTGCTACTACATCAATAGGCATTTCTATTTCAATTCCTTGTTTAGCCTGTTCTAAAGCATCTATAGACTTTCTTATTTGATTTTTATGTCTTATATTTGTTATTACTTCCCCGTCATTTATTTCAATTTCATTTAATTTAAACATTTTCAAGATTTGCTCATATAAATCTTCTAACCCTTCTTTAGTTTTAGCAGATATTTTTACAACTGGTTTATTAACATTTTTAATGTTAATGTCATTTTCTAGTCCATTATCTTTTTCATCAATCTTATTTAATAGTATAATCGAGTTCTTATTTTTAAGAATTTCTAGTATTCGCAAATCCTCGGCTTCTAAGCCGTTTTGTGTTATCAAATATACCTATTATTAGATCAGCTTCATTTGACAGCTCTAAAGCCTTTTTAACGCCAATTTTTTCAATCTCGTCTTGAGTATTTCTTATTCCTGCTGTATCTATCAATTTTAAAGGTATCCCTTGAATTTGTACCATCTCTTCAATAGTATCTCTAGTTGTTCCCTCTATTTGACTTACAATTGCTCTTTCTTCATTTAAAATAGCATTTAGTAATGATGATTTTCCTGCATTTGGTTTTCCTAATATAACTGTTTTTATTCCTTCTTTTAATACTTTTCCACTATCAAAACTTTTTTCTAATTTAAATAATTTCTCTTCAATTGCATTTATTTGTTCAATTAGTTTCTTATTAACTATTTCCGGTACTTCGTCATATTCAGGATAATCAATAGATGCCTCTATATCAGCCATTATGTTTAATAAATTTTGGCGTATATCTTGAATTTTTTTAGATAAACTTCCTTCTAATTGTTTAAATGATGCTTTTGCTTCTTGAGAAGTTTTAGCATTTATCAAATCAATAATTCCTTCAGCTTGTGATAAATCTATTCTCCCATTTAAAAAAGCTCTTTTAGTAAATTCTCCTGGTTCGGCCATTTCAGCTCCAGCTAATAAACATTGCTCTAATATTTTTTGTTCAATTACCACTCCCCCATGTGAATTTATTTCACACATATTCTCAGTAGTATAGCTTTTAGGTGCTTTAAAAAATGATACTAAAACTTCATCTATTTTTTGCTTTGTTTTAAAATCTATAATATATCCATATTTTATAGTATATCCGGATATTTCTTCTATATTTTGCTTTTGTTTTGGTACAAAAATTTTATCTAATATTTCAAAACATTCTTTACCGCTCATTCTAATAATTCCAATTCCTCCATTAGCTGGGGCAGTTGAAATTGCAGCAATTGTACTCATCTCTTACCTCCTTGTTAGTTTTTTTACTAATTTTTATTTCTAGCAGTACTAATATAATGTTTTTCGTAGTGACTGCTGTGGGGACCGACAAGCTAGAAGATGTTGCTAAATTTTTTCAAATCATTATCAATGTTTGCAAAAAATTGTTGTTACATCTTCTTGCGTAGTTGGAGTGGAACGAAGAAAAATCATTATATTAGTACATTTTCTATATTAAAAATTAAAAAGTCAAAGTTAGAATTAGATACTTAACTAAACCACCTAGTTAAATCAACTAAAATCCGAACTTTGACTTCCGATTTTTCCTTTATTTTTTTTCTATAACAACTTTTCTATATGGCTCTTCACCAACACTATAAGTTCTTACTCTTTTACTATCTTGTAATCTATTATGAATAATCTTTCTTTCATAAGCAGACATTGGCTCTAAAGTAACTTGTTTGCCTGTATTTATAACTGTTCTTGTTAATTTATCAGCAAGTTCTTCTAATGCTTTTTGTCTTTTAGCTCTGTATCCTTCAATATCTAACACAAGATGAACTCTACTTTCTACTTGTTTATTAGCAATTGCAGTTAAAATTGCTTGCATAGAGTTTAATGTTTCACCTCTATAGCCAATTAGTTTTCCTGCGTCTTCCCCATTTAATGTAACATATACATATTCATCATCTGAAGAAACTTTATATTCCATATTGTTCACTTTAGAAACAAAAGCTTTTAAAAATGCTTCTAAGTTCAATTTTGCCTTTTCTAACTCTTCTGGTTTTAAAGGTGCCTTTTTTTCTTTTTCAATATGTTTTACTTCTTCTCTAGGTTTGTACTCTGCTTTCTTTTCTGTTACTCCATCTTTCAAAGTCATTTCAACTTTTACTACTCTAGGAGCTAATATGCTAAAAAAGCTTCTCTTTTCTTCATTTTCTAATATTTTTATATCAACTTTATCTTTAGATACTTTTAATTCTTTTAACCCTTTTTCAATAGCTTCTGTTGAAGTTTTTCCTTCTACAATAATACTTTTAGCCATTAGAAGATTCCTCCTTATTGTCTTCTTTTTCCATAACCTTATTTATAATAAGTCTTTCAATAATCATTAAAATATTACTTGCTAACCAATATAAAGCCAATCCTAATGGAGCAATAATTGCAATCATAACAGACATTACCGGTATCATATACATCATACTATTACTCATTTGTTGCATTTGTTCTGTAGGATCAACTTCTTTATTATCTCCATCACCAGAAATAGTTACATCTTGTTTTTGTTTCTTTTTTTGAGTTACTGTTGTTAGTTTTGTTGATATAATTGATGTTACAACATAAAGAACTGGAATAACATAAACTCTCCAATCATTTAAGTTTTGTGTTGGAACCTTACTTAAATCAATTCCTAAAAATTCCATATTTAATCTTAATTGATTGTATTCTTGCTGTTTTTTTATTAGTTCTTCCCTATTTTCTACCTCTTCTTGCTCTAATTTTTTAGATACTTCTTGATATTTTGTTTCTGCATAATCAATTGTAGCTATTTGTACATAGCTGTTATTTGAATTATATCCACTTTCTTTCATTTCAGTTGTATATGCATCAATTAAATTATTATCTATTTTTTTCATATATGTAAGTGGTTGGCTAACTAACCAAAATACAGATAAAATGATTATCAATTGTAAAATAGATGTCAAACATCCACTAAAAGGACTCATCTTTTCTCTTTTATACAATTCAATTGTTTCTTGATTTAATTTTTCCGGATTATTTTTATATTTTTTCTGAATTTCTGACATCTCAGCTTGAAGTGCAGCTGATTTTTTCATTGACTTTTGTTGTTTAATTGTAATTGGTATTAAAATAATTCTTAAAATTACTGAAAATATTAAAATTGCTATACCATAGTTACTAAAAACCTCATATAACCAATTAAGCAAATAGCCAAATATTCCTGATATAAAACCCATGAAATTCCTCCTAATTTAAAGGGTCATAGCCCCCTTTTGCAAAAGGATGACACTTTAATAATCTTTTTATTCCCAAATACATTCCTTTAATACAGCCATATTTTTCAATTGCCTGCATCATATATTCCGAGCAACTTGGATAAAATTTACAATGTATTCCCAATGCTTCAATAATTGGTGAAATTATTTTTTTATATTCTTTTAATAGACAAATAAAAATATTTTTCACTTATAAAAGCCCTGCCTTTGTAAATGATTTTTCCATATCACTTTTTATAATATGAAAATTCACTTGTTCTACTGGTACTTTTTTATTCCATAAAAAAACAATATTATAACCTTGTTTTAGTTGTTTTTGAATTAGCCTATAGTTTTCTCTAATTTTTCTTTTAATGTGATTTCTTTTTACTGCATTACATGTTTTTTTAGAAACTGCTATTCCAAATCTATTTGTTGGTTGCTTATTTTTTGCTATATATATTGTTATTTGTTTTCCAATATAAAATTTACCTTTATTTAGAACATTTTGAAATTCATAATTTTTCTTCAAGGTTTTCATTTTTTTCATCAA
>CAKOVG010000032.1 GCA_934121875.1 uncultured Clostridia bacterium | reverse complement strand
ATTATCCTCCTATGAAATTATTTTAACACAAAAAATGAAAGCAGACTTTTTGTGTCTACTTTCATTTTACCACTTCATATTAAATATATGAGGCTTTTATTTTATATGATATAATGTAAAAAATATTAAGGATGGGAAATTGATGGATATTACAATTGATGTTGGTGGTTACAAACTAAATGTAAGAGCAGGTGTAGTTATAATACACAATAACAAAATCTTATTACACAGAAATGTAAACTCAGATCATTATGCAATGATTGGCGGAAGAGTTGAAATCGGTGAAAATTCAGAGCACACAATAAAAAGAGAAGTACAAGAAGAACTAGGAAAAGAAATTGAAATAACAGGATATGTATCAACAGTAGAAAACTTTTTTGAAATGAAAGGTGCAAAATATCATGAAATAATGTTCATATACAAAGCAGAATTTGTAAAAGAGGAAGATAAAAAATTAGAAAGTACATTACAAAATATAGAGGGAAAAGATTATTTACAATATGAGTGGATTGACTTAGATAAAATAGATGAATATCCATTGAGACCAGATGTACTAAAAGAAGTATTAAAAGAAAGCAAATTTCCAGTACACAAAATAAATATTGATTAAAAGGAGAAATAGATTATGCCTGAATTATGGGACATATATGATGAGAATAAAAATAAAACCGGAAAAACAGCAATAAGAGATGTAACTATATTGCAAAAAGGTGAATATCACATAGTTGTAACAGGAATTATACTAAATTCTAAAAATGAGATTTTAATTAGTAAAAGAGCAATGAATAAAAAGTTTGGTGGAATGTGGGAGTGTAATGGTGGCTCAATATTAGCAGGTGAAACTAGCAAAGAAGGAATATTAAGAGAATTAAAAGAAGAGCTTGGAGTTACTTTTAAGCCAGAAGAGGCTATATTTTTAAAAGAAGTAAAAAGAGAAAAAGTACCTCAAAATTTCAAAGATTTGTGGTTATTTAGAAAAGATATCAATATAGAAGACTTGACATTTCCGGATGGTGAGGCAACAGAGGCTAAATGGGTTAACATAGATGAATTTATAAAAATGTTTAACAATAATGAGATTATTCCAACAGTTGATTTTGGCAGAGAAGAGTATGAAGATGCATTAGAGAAAATACTTACTATAAATGGAATTTAATTAAAAGTTTTAAAGATTTTTTTATAATAAAAAGGCCCCTGAAATCTCAGGGGCATCTTTTTAATAATCGGCACCATGATCACGATTATAATTGTACTCTGTTTCCAGACTGGAGCAGTTGCTATACACAGCGTCCAGTACAGGCTGGATTTCGTTCCGGTCAAGAGAATGGCCGGATTCAATCCTCACGGGGTTCAACCAAACTTGGGCTACACGGTTGCCATTCCGGGTGACATGGCAATGAGCAGCTTCGCGCTTGCAATCGCACTTCCTCTGGTCGACCTCGATCTGAAGATTGTAGTTCACGCGGATTTTCATAACATGTCCTCCTTAAATTATTATTTGCAAAAATTGCTATAAATAATAATAACATATAAAAGCAAGTATGTCAAGTTATGTAAACGAACATTGCGAAAAATGGATAAATGTGGTATAATAATTACATAGCCAATAGGCTAAATGGAATAAAACGGGCTTCTTAAGAAGTCAAGTCCTAAAGGGGCGGAAAGAAAATCATGAACATTTGCGAAATCAAAGAACGGGCTGTAAAAGTGGAATAACCTCTGGAAAGAAAAGAATAGGACATGATTTTTATAATAAGGGAGAAGGCATTGCCTTCTCCCTTATCTTTGTATAAAAGCAACAAAGACTCATTACATATAAAATAAAATTAAACCTATTTTATTTTGATATTACAAAGCTGTTGCATGAATGTGGTAAAACTGTTTCTATTATAAAAAGAAAAATAGCAATGACAGAAAAAAGCAAAATCATTGCTATTTTTATGAAAAAATAAATTATGTAAGTTATATAGAAAGATAACTTAAGATAAAAACTAAAACGCTTTAGTCAACATAAGTATAACATAAAATGCATGTCGAAAAAAATAGAAACTTGTCAAACAGGCTAAAAAACCTCAAAAAATCAAAGAAAATAGCAAAAGCACTTGCAAAAAATGGAAATTTACAATATAATTTCAGCATATTAAATTCAAATAATAATTAATTCAAAAATTTTTATTCTAAAGGAGATTTCAAAAAAATGTTATCAATTACAAAAAGTATGGCCTTGCACGGACTAGAAGGCTTTTTAATTGACGTGCAAGTTGATATTTCAAGTGGTATGCCTTCATGGGACGTTGTTGGACTTCCAGATGTTAGTGTAAAGGAAGCAAAAGAGAGAGTAAGAACTGCAATAAAAAATTCTGGTTATGAATTGTTTAGTAGAAAAATAGTTGTAAATTTAGCACCGGCTAATATAAAAAAAGAAGGATCAATATTTGACTTACCAATTGCCGTGGGAATTTTAAAAAGTTTAGAAGTTATAACACAAACACAAAATGACGATATTTTAATGGTAGGAGAATTATCATTAAATGGTAGTTTAAATCCAATAAATGGAGCGTTACCAATATGTATTGAAGCTAAAAAACAAGGAATAAAGAAAATAATTTTACCAAAGCAGAATGAAAAAGAAGCCTCTATAATTGCTGGAATGGAAATATTTGGTGCAAGTGACTTGAATGAAGTAGTTAAGTATTTAAATGGAAATATAAAAATAGAAAGCTTATCAACAAAATGGGAAGACTGTTTGAAATTGGGTAAAGAAAAAATATTAGATTTTGCAGATGTAAAAGGACAAGAAAGTGTAAAAAGAGCAGTTGAAATAGCAGCTGCTGGACGGACATAATTGCCTTTTAATTCGGTTCACCAGGATCACGGCAAGACGATGATAGCAAGAAGAATACCATCAATATTACCAGATTTAACATTTGAAGAAGCATTAGAAATTACTAAAATTCATAGTATTGCAGGAACTTTAAAACAAGATACACCAATAATTACAACAAGACCATTTCGTTCACCACATCATACAATATCTGGAGTATCTTTAGTTGGAGGAGGTAGGATACCAAAACCTGGAGAAATAAGCTTAGCTCATTATGGAGTGCTATTTTTAGATGAATTACCAGAGTTCAATCAACACTCATTAGAAGTGTTAAGAGGACCGTTAGAAGATGGAATTGTAACAATAAGCCGAGTAAATGGAAGTTTTACATATCCATGTGAGTTTATGTTTGTATCATCAATGAATCCATGTCCATGCGGATTTTATGGTTCAGTAGACAAAGAATGTACGTGTACACCACAAGCAATATCAAAATATATGGGAAAAATTAGTGGACCACTATTAGACAGAATTGATATACAAATAGAAGTAAGTCCTGTAAAATACGAAAAACTAGGAAATGATGAAATACCAGAAAATTCGGATATAATAAAGAAGAGAGTAAATAATGCAAGAAAAATTCAAATAGAAAGATATACACAAGAAAATATTTATTCAAACTCTAGTCTAACGCCAAAACTAATTTCAAAATATTGCAAATTAGACAGTGAAGGAAAGAAAATATTACAAACAGCATTTGAAAAAATGGGACTAAGTGCAAGAGCATATGGCAGAATTCTAAAAGTAGCAAGAACAATTGCGGATTTAGACAACAGTGAAAACATTCGAAAAACACACATTGCAGAAGCAATACAATACAGAAGCTTAGACAAAAAGTATTGGAAGAATTAGAGGAAAAAAGTATGAAAATTTTATCTAAAACAAATAAATTTTACCCCAAACGTTTGCTAAATATCCACAATTCACCATCAAAACTTTATGTGGAAGGCAATTACGAGTTATTAAATTCAAACTCAATAGCAATAGTAGGAACAAGAAAATGTACAGAATATGGCAAAAAATATTCTGTAAAATTTGCAAAAGAATTATCAAAAAAAGGAATGTGTATTGTAAGTGGATTGGCAATTGGAATAGATACTATAGCACATATAAATTCCATGGAAGAATTAGGCAAAACAATAGCAGTAATAGGAAGTGGATTTAAGCACATATATCCTGAGGAAAATGAGTGGCTATTCCACAAAATAATAGAAAATGGTGGATGTGTTGTATCTGAATATCGTCCAGATGAGGAAAAAGATATGGCAAATTTTCCGAAAAGAAATCGTATAATAAGTGGGCTAGCCTTAGGCGTATTAGTAGTTGAAGCGCCATATAGAGGTGGAAGTACAATTACAGCAAAACATGCAAGACTTCAGGGAAAAGAAGTGTTTTGTATACCAAATAGATTAGATGAGCCAGAAGGATATAGTACAAACTGGCTAATACAAAATGGTGCTAATTTAGTAATGGAACCCAACGATATATTGCAACATTATGATTTGCAACCGGAAATTTCAATACCAAAAGAATATGAAGGAATATATAACTTAATAAACACACAACCGATTTCAGCAAACGAAATATGCAAAATGACAGGTAAAAAAATATCCGAAATAATGCAAATGTTATTTATGCTTGAACTAGATGGATATATAAAATGTGTAGCAGGAAATAAATATATAAAAAAGGAATGATATTATGATAAATCAAAGGCAAGAATTAGGAAAAGAAGGGGAAGATTTTGCAACAAATTATTTACAAAAGCTAGGTTATGAAATTATAGACAGAAACTTTGAATGTAAACAAGGAGAAATAGACATTATTGCAAAAGACAAGAATGAATACGTATTTATTGAAGTAAAAACAAGGCAAAACCTTCACTATGGAATGCCATGCGAAGCAGTTGACGAAAGAAAACAAAAACACATCTGGAACGCAACAAAATATTACATATATTCACATAAGTTAGAAGACCAATATATAAGAATAGATGTAATAGAAATTTACAAAAGAAAAGGCAAATTTTACTTAAATCATATTAAACAAATTAAATAATATTATCAATCATTTTTTGAAGGTGTTTTAAAGTATATAAAATATCAGCACAAAAATTAATGAAGAGTATGAAATAAAGTTTTTAAAAAAGTTATAATAAAAAAGATGATAAAAATAACAGAACCACTTGAAAAATAGAAAAAGTTAATATAATATATAAGTAAAATATGTACAGATGTAATTCAAACTGTGCAAAACAGTGAAATGCACATTGAAAATTAAATAGAGTAAACCTGAGAATAAAGCAAATTTAAGCTAAGAATTTCCTAGAGTTTGGATATAAAAAGTAAAATAAAATTGTAAAAATAAAACTCAAAAAGGAAAGAATTAGTTTAAAGCTATAAAATGAGTAAATGTGTATAAAAGAGAAAAAAATGTACATATTAAATAAAGCTACAAAATGAAAAAGCAGAATAAAAATACTTAAGAAAGAGGAGAAAAATAACCTTGAATAAAATAGAAGAAGGAATAAAAATAAATAAAAAAACAGAAAGAAAAACTTACTCAAAGCAAACAGGTATTACTCTAATAGCATTAGTAATAACAATAGTAGTGCTACTAATATTGGCAGGAGTAAGTATAAATGCTTTGTTTAGTGATAATGGAATAATAGAAAGAGCAAAAGATGCTCAAAATAAAGTTGACGAAGCAGAGAAAAAGGACTTAGAGGGAATAAATCAATTGAACAACTGGCTAGAAGAAAATGGTGGAATAAAAAATACAACTGGTGGAGACACGCCAACCCCACCAACAGCAATAGTAAAAAAATATACAGAAGCAAGTAAAAATGATGATGGAACATTAGCAGAAAATGCAGAGTATACAGACCCAGAAAATGCAAGAGTAACAATACCAAAAGGATTTAAGGTATCAGATGTAGCAGGAACAGGAAGTACAGATGGAGAACAAACAGTATCAAAAGGACTAGTAATACGAGATAAAGATGGAAATGAATTTGTATGGGTACCAGTAAATTATACAGCAACAGGAAAAGACGAAAATAGTAATGAATTAGATGATGGATTTGAAGCAATATTTAAAAGAAGAACAACTGATTCAAACTTAACAGAACCATATGCAAATGGATATAGCGGAGAAAATACTGACTATATGAATATGATGGAAAGTGTGCAAGCAAATAAAGGATTTTATATAGGAAGATATGAAGCAGGAACAACAAGCCCAAGAAAAGATACAACCACTACAACAAGTGCAGTATTAGTAAAAAGAGATGCATATCCATATATATATGTAAAATGGGGAGATGCAATGAACACAGTAGGAAATGTTGGAGCAGTATATTTAAGTAAAAATATGTATACAGCAGGAGAAATAGGAGCAACAAGTACATTATGTTATGGAGTACAATGGGATGCAGCAATGAAATTTGCAGAAGATAGTACACATAGTACAACAAAATCAACAACATGGGGAAATTATAAAGATAATGCTTGGACAATAGATAGACCAACAGCGAGCTATACAACTAGCCAATCAACAGGAAGTTGGACAGCAATAACATCAAATAAAAGCAAAACAAATTCAGAGAAAATTTTATTAACAACAGGAGCAAGTGATAGCTTTAAGGCAAAAAATATATTTGACTTAGCAGGAAATGTTTATGAATGGACTATGGAAGCTAGCAGTACCGTTGGCCGAGTTGTTAGAGGTGGCAGCTACTTCCACTATGGTTCTGGCTCTCCAGCTTGTATTCGTGGCGACTACATTCCGTCTAGCGACTGCCTCGGATTCCGTCCAGCTTTATACTTGTAGCTACTTGACACTGGTTCGATGAACCAGAGAAAATAAAAATAATATGATGGTAGCACTAAGGTATTTAACACGTACTTTAGTGTTGTAAAAAGCCGGTATTCCACAAGGAATATCGGCTTTTGAGTGAATTTAAGTTAAAAATAAATATAAGCAGTAAGAGCTTGTCAAGAATAGTGTGTAAATTTTTTTAACATCCTTAATTAGTAGTATGATTTTATACTACTAATTTTTTTATAGGTTTATTCCTAATTTAGGTAAAAAAGCATCAGCAAATTGTGTATTAGTAGGTTGAGCAGAATATACATAATTTGCAAAAATTTAATAAAGGGTAAAGGAATGAACCAAGTATTTATAATAGGCAAGACAGTAACAGAAGTAAAATTTGATTTTATATTAAATTCTAAACATGTTTCAATAAGCAGATTTAGAGTTGCAACAATATGTGATAAACAAGAAATAGATATAATAGCATATGATGAAATGGCAGATTATGCGTATGCTAATTTTAAAATTAAAGATATTATTATGATAAATGGATATTTAGAAAATAATAACGTAGTTTTGGAAGAGATAAAGAAAGTGGATTAGGAAAATTAAGATATTGTTATAAAAGAACTATATAGTATATTAAGCAAATTAAATAAATTTCCATTAACCATTCCACCACAAACTGTATAAAATATATAAAACATAGAGTGAGGAGTGATGAAGATGCTTAAAACAATAGGAAATACACCTTTAATAAAAATAAAATATGAGTACGAAGGAAAAACAAATTATATATACACAAAGTTAGAAAGTTATAATTTAACAGGAAGCATAAAAGATAGAACGGCATATTACATAATAATAAAAGCAAAAGAAAGAGGAAAATTAAAAGAAGGTATGCCAATAATAGAGGCAACAAGTGGAAATACAGGAATTTCTTTGGCAGCACTTGGTAAATATTATCATCATCCAGTATATATTTTTATGCCAGACTGGGCTAGCAAAGAACGAGTTCAAATTATGAAAAGCTATGGCGCAAAGGTTATAACATTTTCAAAACAACAGGGAGGATTTAGAAAATGTATTCAAGAATCAATGAATTTAGCAAAAAAAATGAATGGATTTTTAGCAAATCAATTTGCTAATATGGACAATGTTTTAGCACAATATGAAACAACAGGACAAGAAATTTCAAACCAAGTTCCAGAAGAAATTTCAGGATTTGTATCAGGAGTTGGAACTGGTGGAACCTTAATGGGAATAGGAAAAAAGTTAAGGAGAAAATATCCAGAAATAACTGTAACTGCAATCGAGCCAGAGAATATGCCATTAATTTCGAAGAACAAAATAATTAAACAACACAAAATAGAAGGCATAGGAGATGAATTTATTCCAGCATTATTAGATAAAAATGAAATAGACAAAATAATTTTAGTAAATGATGAAGACAGTATAAATATGTCAAGAAAATTGGCATTAGAATTAGGAATAGGAGTTGGAATTTCATCAGGTGCAAACTTTTTAGGAAGTGTACTACTTCAGAAAGATATAAAAGGACCAGTAGTAACAGTGTTTGCAGATGATAATAAAAAATATTTAAGTACAGATTTAAGCAAACCAATAGATAATAATGAAAAATATATTTCAAACCAAATAAAGTTATTGCAATATGAAGTAATATGAGGTGGATAATATGAAAAAATCTTTAAAATTATTATCTATTGTAATAATGCTAACAGTTGCAACAATATACACAATGCCAACAAGTGTGCTTGCATTTGGACCAGCAAGTAATGAAATATATAACGGAATTGATGTAAGCGAATTCCAAAGAGACATTGACTTTAAAAAGGTAAAAAGTGACGGAATACAAGTAGTATATATACGTTCTAGTGAAGGAACAAACTACATAGATGCAAAATTTGAACAAAACTATAAAAGAGCAAGAAATGCAGGATTAAAAATTGGATTTTACCATTATGTAACAGCAAGAAGTGTAAGCAAGGCAGAAAAAGAAGCACAATTTTTTGCATCAGTAATATCAGGAAAAATAGCAGATTGTAGATTAGCAATGGATTTTGAAAGATTTGGTAATTTAAATAAAAGAGAAATAAACACAATAGGATTAGCTTTTATGAAAAAATTAGAAGAATTGACTAAAAAAGAGGTTGTACTATATAGTAATGCCTATACAGCAAGTCATATTTGGAAAGGAGAAGTAACAAATTATCCCTTATGGATTGCGCAATATGAAGTAAACAAACCTGAGAATAGTGGAACATGGAATAGCTGGGTAGGGTGGCAATATACAGATGTAGGGAGAGTAGCTGGAATTTCAAATCATGTTGATAGAGATAAATTTACAAAAGAAATTTTTATGTCAGAAAGTACAGAAATTCCAGAAACAGAAAAGCCAAAACCAGAAGATGAAGACAAAAAAACAACTAAGAAAATAAAAATAAAATGGGGCGACACTTTATCTCAATTGGCAATAAAATATAACACAACAGTAGCAGAACTTGTAAGACTAAATAATATTCAAAATCCAAATTTGATATATGCAGGAGCGACTTTGATAGTACCAGTAAAAGGAGAAATTGCAAACAACACAACAATATATATTGTTAAAAGTGGAGATACATTAAATAAAATAGCTCAAATGTTTAATACAACAGTAAGTAAAATTGCACAAGAAAATAATATACAGAATGTGAATTTAATCTATCCGCGGTCAGAGACTAGTAGTAAACAGTAACTGCAAACACGACTGTGGACATAGACTATATACAGTAAGAAGAGGAGACACTTTGTGGTCAATTGCAAGAAGGTACAACACAACTATAGCAAATATAGTAAGACTAAACCGTATACAAAACGCAAACCTAATATATCCACGGCCAAATATTTAGAATTTAATTCACCAAATTATGTATACCTTCATAAAATGTATTATGATAAATTTGAATTAGGAGGTACTTATGAAGGAAGTATTGAAACTAAAGAATGTAAGCAAAAAGTACC
>CAKOVG010000031.1 GCA_934121875.1 uncultured Clostridia bacterium | reverse complement strand
GGTAAAGACCATGTTTCACAGATTATTACATTTGGAACAATGTCTGCTAGAATGGTTATTCGTGATGTTGCAAGAGTGCTAGATATGCCTTATGCAGAAGCAGACAAACTAGCTAAAATGATACCAAATGAAATACATATTACAATAAAAAAAGCTATGGAGCAAAACAAAGAATTAAAAGAACTTTACGATACAGACGAAGAAATTAAAAAAATGTTAAATATTGCCATGGCTTTAGAAGGAATGCCAAGACAAGCTTCAACACATGCTTGTGGTATAGTTATTACAAAAGAACCAGTAGTAAGCTATGTACCACTTTACGTAAGAGATGGAGCTATATCAACACAATATATAATGACAACACTAGAAGAACTTGGACTTTTAAAAATGGATTTTTTAGGACTAAGAACATTAACTGTTATTCAAGATACAATAGACTTGGTAAAACAAAATCAAGGAATAGATGTTAAGTTTGACGAAAAAATGAATGATCCTAAGGTATACAAACTATGGCAAAATGGAGAATCAGTTGGGATATTTCAATTTGAAAGTCAAGGAATGACAAACTTCATGAAGGAATTAAAACCAGACTGCTTGGAAGATATAATTGCCGGAGTTTCTTTATACAGACCTGGCCCAATGGATCAAATACCAAGATATATTGCAAATAAAAAAGATCCAGAACATGCAGTATATACACATCCAGCACTAAAACCAATTCTTGAAGTTACTTATGGTTGTATGGTTTACCAAGAACAAGTTATGCAAATAGTTAGAGATTTAGCTGGTTATTCATTAGGTAGAGCCGATTTAGTTAGAAGGGCCATGGGTAAGAAAAAACTAGATGTAATGGCAAAAGAAAGAGAAATATTTATACATGGACAAACAGATGAAAATGGAAATATTGTTGTTCCTGGTTGCATTAGAAATGGTATAGATGAACAGTCTGCAAATAAAATATTTGACGAAATGGCTGAATTTGCTAAATATGCATTTAACAAGTCACATGCTGCAGCTTATGCTGTTGTATCATATAGAACAGCATATTTAAAAGCATATTATCCAACAGAATTTATGGCAGCAATGCTTAACAGCTTTTTAGGAAACTTAGATAAAGTGCCTGGTTATATTGAAGAATGTAAAAGACTATCAATTCAAATATTAAAACCAGATATAAATAAAAGCTATACAAGGTTTACAGTTGATAAAAATCAAATTCGTTTTGGACTTGGAAGTATTAAAAATGTGGGAACAGCTGCTGTTGACGAAATAGTAGAAGAAAGAACAAAACATGGAGAATTTAAAGACTTTAGTGATTTCTGTGAAAGAATAAAAGAAACAACAGTTAATAAAAAATGTATTGAAAGTTTAATAAAAGCAGGAGCTTTTGATGAACTAGGACAAACAAGAAAGACTTTGATGGTATCTTATGAAAACATTATTGATACAATAAATAATGATAAAAAAGGCTTTGATGGTCAAGTTTCAATGTTTGACTTAGGAGGAGAAACTCAAAAAGAAGAAATAAAATATAACTATACAATAGAACCTGAATATGATGAAAAAGAGAAACTTTCAATGGAAAAAGAGATGCTAGGAATATATATTTCAGGACATCCACTAGAAAAAATGAGAGCACAAATTGAAGCAAAAACTACCATAAATAGCTTAAAATTGAGAGAATTAGCAGAAACAAATGAAACAGAAGAGGAGAAAATTGCAGAATATCAAGATGGACAAAACGTAGTATATGCAGGTATAATAACTAGCGTTAAAAAGAAATATACTAAAAACAATACGATTATGGCGTTTGTTACAATTGAAGATTTATATGGAGCAACTGAATTTATAGTTTTTGATAGTTGTTATAGACAATGTTCTACAATATTAGTAAATGATAATATTGTTGTGGTAGAAGGCAGACTAAGTATTAGAGAAGATGAAGAGCCTAAAATTGTAGCTAGAACAATAAAAGAATTTGCGGAAACAAAGAAAAAGGTATTTGAATTAAATGTTACAAATCTTAATGAAGAAACTAAAGAAAAACTTAAAGGTGCAATTCTCTTTTTTAATGGAGAAAAAAGTAATATGCAAATGCAAATAAAAAATGGAGAAAAAATTGATAAAGCAGGTGGAATTTTTATGACACCAGAAATTTTAAAAGAATTTCAAGATTTAGTTGGAGCAGAAAATGCTCAAATAATTTCAATATAGGAGGTAACTTCAAGTGCCAAATGAAGTGAAAGTTAGTAGAAAACTATTTATATCATGTGTTTTAATTTTATGCATAATATTTATAGGGATTGTAGTAGCACAACATAATTATTATGAAAATAAAATAAAAGATACACAAAATAGTGAAGATGGACAACTAGTAATAATTGATTCAAATAAT
Organism: uncultured Clostridia bacterium; assembly: GCA_934121875.1. GTDB lineage: Bacteria > Bacillota > Clostridia > TANB77 > CAG-508 > CAG-273. Next base: position 7,659 of record CAKOVG010000031.1, on the reverse strand, counting down.
ACAATAATAGAAAATATAAAGATAGAGTAAATCAGTGTAAACTATTGACAGTAAACATAAAAAATGGTAGAATTTCATTGTGTAAAAGGAGGGAGCATTTATGAAATGTAAAAAAGTTATTACAGTTATAATTGCGACATTATTAATCTTATTACCAATGATGACAACAACAGTGCAAGCGGTAGGCAGAGTATATAACCTAACAGCACAAACATACGGAAGAGGCATAAATTTCAAATGGCAACAAGTATCAGGAGCAGATGGATATAACTTATATATCAATACTGCAAACAAAGGTTATGAACTTATAGGCTCTGTAAGTGGAACAAAAGCAACAGTAGTTGGTTTTGAAGCAAACAAAACATACAAAGCAAAAGTATGTGCTTACGAATTAAAATGGAATGGACAAAAAGTAGAAGGTTCAGCATCAACAGAGATTACAATTAACTATGAAGAAAAATTACCAACAATTGTATTACCAAAAGTTACAGGACTAAATGTAAAGCAATCAGGAGAATTTATCAACTTAACATGGAATGAAGTTTCAAATGCAACAGGTTATTTAGTATATGCTAATATGCCAGGATTTGGATATATGAATTTAGGAAAAGTATTTTCAAATAATATATTCATTAAAGGTGGAATTGCAGGAAAAGCATATGAATTTAAAGTATGTGCATATAAAGACACTAACTCAGGAATAGTGTATGGAACTCATTCGGACACAAAATCTATAACAATAGATGACAAAGAAGACGAAATAATCAAGCTAAGTAGACCAATAGGGTTATATGTAACAAATGTAACTAAAAGTACAGCATATGTAGAATGGAACAAAGTAACAAACGCAACAGGCTATGAAATATGGATAGCTAGAGGAAATGGTAGCTTTACTCATATTGCTAACACGACAAAAACATACGCAGATATGTCAGGTTTAGAAAGCAATACAACATATAGAATAATTATAGTAGCATATAATGACACAAAATACAACACAGTATATTCTCAAGATTCATCAATTTATAGTTTTACAACAGCTAGAAACTATGAAGAAGAAAAACCAGAACAAGTAAAATATTTAGAAGTAAAAGTAAATAATAATTCAGCTACTTTAAGTTGGGATAAAGTGGCTGGTGCTAGAGGATACAATATTTACCTTGCAGAAGGCAATGGAAACTTTAAATATGTAAAATATAGTACTGGGCTTACAGCAACACTAACAGGTTTAGACTATAACAAAACATATAGAGTAAAAGTATGTGCCTACAAAAATATAAATGGTAAAGAAGTTGAGGGAGAATTTTCAAGTACAAGAATATTTACAATTGAAAATTACAAAGTTGAAAATATAAAAGGATTTAAAGCAGAAGTAAAACACAGAAATGAAGCATATTTATCTTGGTGGGCAATTGATAATGCTGATGGATATGAGGTTTGGGCAGCAGAAGATGGAGCAACATTTGAAAGAGTTGGAAATGCAACAGATAGTACATACATTCTATATAATTTAGAATACAAAACAGATTACAAAGTAAAGGTAAGAGCATATAAATACAAAAATGGAAGTAGAAACTATGGGAACTTCTCGACAGTTAAATATTTTACAACAGAAAGATATGACAAATATGAAGATAGCCAAAATGTTGGGAACATAAACTATGTTAATTATTATGTTATTGGAGATACTGTATATTTAAACTGGAGCAAAGTATCAAAAGCTGATGGATATGAAATTGAATTTACAGTTCCAGGTATAGGGGGAACAGTAAAACTTTTATCAAGTACAAATAATAGAGAAATTTCAGGATTAACAGATAAAGAACACAAGTATACAGCAAGGGTAAGAGCATATAGAATAATAAATGGTGCTTATGAATATGGACAGTATTCTGAAATTAAAAAATTTGCAGGCAAATAATACAAAAAACTAGATATTTTTTAAAAAAATATCTAGTTTTTTCTTGCTATTTTCTGTACTTTATTGTATCATATAATATATGAAAAATTGAAAATAAAAATGAAAAGGGGCAATATTTATGAAAAAAATAATAGCAATAGTATTTATTTTATTATTTATATTTGGAACAGTTACTGTATATGCAACTAATAACCAAACAAATGTAATTAAATCAGAAACTGCTACAACAAATTTAGTAGAAATAAAAGACAAAGCATTAAAAGCATTAGAAGACTACCAAGTAGCATATGGAAATAATACCTATGGATTAGTAGCATACATTTTAAATCAAGTTAGACTCTATAGTATTCCATTTGGATTTGTAGGAATTGTATTTGCAGCAATATACCGCTATGTTATAGGTATTAGAAAACTCGACGTACAAGATAAAGGATTTGGAGTACTAGTAGGTATTATCACAGTAATGGTAATTTGCCAAGTATTGCCATTAATCTTTGCAATAGTTGTAAGAGGTTGGAGGGGTTAAAACAAATGAAAGTATTATTTGCAGTCAATAATGAAAGCATTTCTGAGTCAATAACAAAAAAATATCAACAAGAATATAAAGAGATTATCTCAGTAAAAAATGTATATTATTTCAATGCAATTATTAAAGAATTACAAAAAGACAAATCTTATGATAGGATTGTCATAAGTGAAGATTTACAACCATTTTCAAATAATAATTATGATCAAATAGATAAATTTATATTTGAAAAAATGGATAGTATTAGCGATGAAGCAACGAACCAAAATGGAAATGATATTCCAATAATTTTAATATGTACTGACAGAAGAGAAAAGTCAGAACCTTTACTAATTAAGTTGTTCGGAATAGGTGTATATAATGCTCTTATTGGAAAAGATAGGAGTATTACTGCTGTTTGCCAATTGTTGAACAAACCAAGAGGAAAAAAAGAAGCAAAAGTATATTATCACATTGACCCAGATGAGGTAGACTACAAAGTAGAAAATGAAGGCGATGTTAGCGAGATTGAAATTCAAAATATTCTAAACCATTATAAAAGACTAGGAAAAAATGAGGAGCAATATGTAGAAAGCTTTGATCACATTGCTAGCCAATATACTGACTCACAATTAAGACTAATCGCAAAATTTTTACCACTAAATGTAAAAGCTGTACTTGAAGCAAATAGTCCAAAATACCAAGAAATAATTTCTTTTGGTATGCCTTCAAGACCAACAGTTAAATATAATGACTATAGTAAAAAAGAAAAGGAAAAAATAAGAAAAGAAAAGCCACAATCTACTAACAAAGAAGATTTAGAAATAATAAAAGAAGGTTTAAAGAAAAGTGTAATAACAGAACCTGTTATTATTCCAACAGCAATCAATACTAGCTCAGTAAAAAAGGTGCAAGGCAATACAATTGCTCAAGTAGAAGAAACTGAAGAAGTAAATGAAATAGATAATATGTTTGAAGATGTTATTACAGAGAAACCAGAAACAGCTAAAGAGCCTGAAATAATAGAGCAAAATAATGAAATAGTAACAGAACCACAAGAAAAACCAAAAAGAAGAGGAAGACCTAAAAAAGTAAAAGTAGAAGAAACTACAGAAACTGTAGTAAAGAAAACTAGAGGAAGACCTAAAAAACAAGAAAATATAGAAGCAACAGCAAGTAATATTATGCCAGAGCAAAACAGTACATCTTCTATTAATCTATTTGAATTAGGAGATAAAGAAGAAAACAAACCACAAACTGAAGACGATATTGTATTACCAGGAATAGACAATGACTTTCTATTTGCACAAGATATGGAAAAAGATGATGAATTATCTGAATTTAAAAATGACAATCAAAAAGAACCAGAGCCAATAGAAGAAAGTGTTCCAGTAGCAGAGCCAATTATAACACCAATAGAGGAAATAAAAGAAGAACCAATACAAGAGCCAATAAATACAACACCTATGGCAACTAACAACATTATACATAATACAACTTCAATGATAACAAACAATCAAAAAATAGTTGCATTTGTTGGAACATCAAAAAATGGAACATCATTCTTAGTAAATAATACAGCAGAGCTATTATCACAAACTGGAATAAATACAGCAATACTTGACTTAACTAAAAACAAAAACTCATATTACATATACACTGAAAATGAGGAAAAACTACGTAATATAGCATATGACTCTATAGATAATTTAAGGAGAGGCAATGCCAATGGAATTGAAGTTCACAAAAATTTAACAGTATACACAATGCTTCCAGGAGAAGAAGAAGGAATAGAAGATTATTCTAATATATTAAACACATTAACGCAAAACTATTCTTTAGTAATTTTAGATTGTGACTTTGAAACAAATTATAACTACTTTGCACAAGCACATGAAATATATTTAGTACAAAGCTTAGACATTTTAACAATACAACCATTAACAGCATTTTTAAGAAATCTAAAAGCTAAAAATGCATTAGATACAGAAAAAATAAGAGTAGTACTAAATAAAATGTTAAGACTAAAAGGTGTAACAGAAAAAGTAATTATTGGTGGTATGGCATATTACAACGATCCAGCAATGTCATTTATGACAGAATTGTTTAATAAAGATACTGTTCAATATTGTACAATTCCATTTAATGAACAAGCATATGCAAAATACTTAGATGGAATAGTAAACTGTAAAATTACACTAAATGGATATCCAAAAGACTTTATGGCAATGCTTAATAAACTTGGAAACATGGTATATCCTTTGATTCAAAGCAATACAAAAAACAACAAATACAGTAACTACAACAGCCAAAATAATTTTTCAAACAGTATGAACAATACTTTAAATAAAATGAAAAATAACTACTAAAATAAAAAAGGGGTGAGCTTTTTGCCATTAGCAATAATAATAATACTAATATTAATAGTCGTAGCATTACTAACATATAACTTATCAATAAGTAAAAAAATAGAAAATTTTAATAACATAAACCAAAAAATAACAAACTTAAATATATTACAAGATTTTATGAACACTATAAGCGAAGTCACCTCAGTAGATGAAAAGTTTCAAAAAATTAACAATGTACTAATTGAAAGATATAATATTAAATATTCTACCATAGTTATTTATAATGGTACAGAATATGTTGTTAAAGCATCAAACGTTGATAAAAAGCATTGGGAAGCATTAAGAAACCTTCAAAATGAGGAAATATTTAAAGACAGTATAAAATCTGCAATACCAAAATACATAACAATTGAAAAAGAAGGAGAAAGACTACCATATCAAAAAATGGAGTTTGGAAGAGCAAAATCTGCTATATTCTTTCCACTATATATAGAAAATGTATATATTGGATACTGGATAATAGAAGGTAGCAAACCACATGAATATGACCATATTGATACTACCGTATTAGAGGTTATAAAAAATAACATAGTATCTGTATTAAAAACTGTAGAAAATCAACAAGTATTAGAAAATATAGTAAGAGACGATAAATTCACAAGTTTAAAATCAGCAGAGTATCTATTTGGAGAAGGCAAAAAAACTATTGATAACTATACAACTTCGACAGTATGTTTATTTAGAATAACTAATCTAGAAGAAATAAATGAAAAATATGGAAGAAATATAGGTAACGAAACAGTTACTAAAGTTAGTGAAGTAGTAAAACAAAACTTATCAAAAGAATATATTTTTGTTAGGTATATGGGGCCAAAATTTGCCATAGTATTCTCTGGAATAGAGATGGAAACAATAGTTAACTTTATGCAAGACATAAAAGAAAAAATTAATGATATAAAAATAGATGTAAACGAAAAAATACAAGTAACACCAGAGATAAATGTAGTATTATCTACATATTATAAAGGTACTGCATTAGAGGGTCTTACTGCAAAGCTTGAAGAATATTTAGATAATGCACCAAAAAAAGAAAACACAATTAATTATTTATAAGGAGGAATATTCAATATGATATCTGATGAAACAGTTAGTTTTAAAGTAGAAAAAGACAAAAACATAAAAGCAAGAGAAATCTTAAAAGAAGTATATCATGCATTAGAAGAAAAAGGATATAATCCTATAAACCAAATAGTAGGATATATTTTATCAGGAGATCCAACATATATTACAAGTCATAATGATGCAAGAAATTTAATTAGACAAATTGAAAGAGACGAATTACTTGAAAAAATGGTAAAAAATTATATAGGATTGGATGATTAACAAATGAGAAAACTAGGAATTGACTATGGAGATAGTAGAGTTGGACTAGCTATAACAGACGAATTAGGCATTACTTCTCAGGGACTAGAAACAATTCACTGCAATGGAAATGACAAAATAGTTTTAAAAAGGCTAGATGAAATCCTAGAAAAATATTCTATTGACACATTTGTTGTAGGAATGCCACTAAATATGGATGGAAGTAAAACACAAAGAGTACAAGTAACTCAAAAATTCATTCATAAATTAAAATGTAAATTTCCTAAAATTCTAATAGAAACAGTAGATGAAAGGCTTACAACAGTGGCAGCTCATAAAACAATGAGCTATCTTAACATAGATAGAAATAAAAAAAAGCAAATAGTTGATACAATTTCAGCAGTATATATTTTAGAAATATATATGAATAAGCATAAAAAAGATGTATAAATATACAAAAAATACAAACAATAACAAATAGATATTAACATTGTAGTAATACAATTTTATAATATATAAAACGAGAGGAGAAAATTTAAAATGAGCAAAGATTTAGAAAATGTAAATGAGGGAGAAGAATTAGACAATATATTAGTACTAAATGATGAAGAAGGAAACGAAGTAGAATTTGAATTTTTAGACCTAATTGAATATGATGGAGAAGAATATGTTGTACTTTTACCAGTAGAAGAGGAAGAAACGGAAGAACCTGGGGAAGTAGTAATTCTTAAATTAGAAGATACAGAATCAGACGAAGAAGAATCTTATATTAGTGTAGAAAATGAAGAAGTTCTTAACAAAGTATTTGAAAAATTCAAAGAAAAATTTGAAGATGAATTTAATTTTGTAGACTAAAAATGAGTTGCCAGTGGTGACGAAGAATAATTATATGTAATTCTTCGTCCAATTGGCAACTTTTATATTTAAAATAAAGGAGTAAAAAAATGAAAAACTTATCTAGTTGGCTAATAGCCATCTTTGCATTTATGTTTTGGGGATTCAGAGTAGTAGCAACAATAATGTACTCAATGGGACAGGAATTTGTTTTAGCACCAATTAATATGACAATAGAAATAGCTTTACTATTTATTACATTTATATGTATATGCTTTATAACCAAAAGAAAGTTAATACCTACAACAATATACTTGGCACTACATTTATTATATTATGGAGTATACATATATCAAAATTTAGAAAAGCTAATAAATAAAACAGCAACATTAAATGTATATATGAATTTATTTGTATGTTTAATAGGTGTAGCAATACCAATAGCAGCTTTTTTTGATGTATTACTTGATAAGAGTAGAAAAGCAAATCCAATAGATAAACAAACAGACTGGTTTTATAAAAACAAAGACTATGATAGAAAACTAGACGAAAGGGCAGACAAAAATCAATACAGAACACTATAATATAAAAAACTACTGGCTATTTAGCCTGAAGTTGTCAACAAAAAGTAGACACAAAAAAGCAGATGCTATGCAAACCCTAGTTGAGTTCTATACTCAACTGGG
>CAKOVG010000030.1 GCA_934121875.1 uncultured Clostridia bacterium | reverse complement strand
GTAAAAATTATGATAATTCCGCTATTGAAGCTTTAACCGAATTTCAGGAGCAATATTTTGAGCATGTTATTATAAGAGATTAGATTTTTAAATTTACATAATGTTGACATTTTTTATAATAGCTGTTATAATATGTTTATGCATTTCTACAATGCAAATAAATTTCGGAGGTACGTTATCATGAAGAACATCATCCAGGCGGAGCGCATCAACCTTATGGCCACGGCCATTGGGGACCCTAGCACGGACTGTTTTGATTGTACGTGCCAGGGCTGCGTTTGGGACGGCTAAGTTGCTGTCTCATTCAGTCACTCGCGGGGAGGAAGACTTTCTTCCTCCCCGCACTTCTATATTATGGAGGTATTGCAAATGAAAAAAGGCTATAAACTCTCAAAGTATAACTACTTCTTTAAAGTAGATGGTGTCGACTATGTTTATAATACCTTTTCCGGCGGTTTGTCCGAATTAGAAAAAGGTGGCAAAGAACGGCTACTAAACTTTGACAGTTATGATGGAAATATGGATTCCTTCTATACTGCTGCTGTGGCTAATGGTTTCATCGTCAAAGCGGATGTAGATGAACTGGAAATTCTCAATTTCTATCGCAGTGATATGATCTGCCAAGAACGTCAAACTGTGTATGAGATTCTGCCCACCACTGCCTGTAATGCCAGATGTTTTTACTGCTTTGAAGAGGGAGTAAAATTTCATTCCATGTCTATGGAAACAGCTAAGCAGGTCTGCAAATTCATAATCGAGCAGAACAAGCACACTCAGAGGATTTTGATTCAGTGGTTTGGTGGAGAACCTTTGTTGAATCCTAAGGTAATTACCTACATTACTCAGACTTTGGATACTGAGCTTGCATCTAAAGGCATTCGTGTTAATTACCAGATGACCACAAATGGCTCTCTTGTGACTGATGAAATGGTCAAACTCTTCAAGGATGTATGGCACATTTCTAAGGTGCAAATCACTTTGGATGGTCCCAAATCTACGTATGAAAAAAGAAAAGCATATGTCAATTTGCCCAATGCATTTGAAAAAGTAATTACAAACATTAATGCACTGGCAAATGCTGGAATTCGGGTTGCAATTCGCCTGAACTATGATAATAATAACATTGCAGATATTATGGAACTTATTGATTATCTTGGCACATCCATTATCAATAAGTCGAAGGTCCTTTGCTACGGTTATCCTTTGTTCAGTGACGATCCTAATTCTGCACCTGACGTCCGCGAAAATGCACTTAAGCTCATTGACATTAATCGCAAGATTGTGCAAAATGACCTTTGCCGTGGAAAAAATGTATTTAATTTGCATTTTATTCAGACAAAGTGCTATGCATGTCTTCGTCACTCTTTTCTTATCACCCCTGATGGCAAACTTGCAAAGTGTTCTATGGCAATGGAAGAAAAAGATTTCATTGGTGACATCTATTCTCCCTATCGCCTGAGCAATGCATATTTGAAGTGGTGCTCCGCAGACCTTTCTTCTCAGGAGTGCTATTCTTGCAAGTTCTTGCCACTGTGTCAGGGCGGTTGTAAAGCTGGGCACCTTGGCTACTCTCATGTAAAACACTACATTTTCAAAAACTGTTTTGATGAGGTTTTGGCCGAAATTGTGCGTGCTAACAAAAATTAGTACAAAAGGTTGGTAAAGTTATTTCTTTACCAACCTTTTTTCTATCCTTATAATTTGTGAGTTGTATAAGTTTTTGTTACTATATAGCCTATTTACGCCATTTTCATCTGGTAATAAAAGTAACCATTTGCTTATTTAATATTGTATTACATTTTTAGTACCATATGCTTTTTTTCATCAAGCTCTAATATATAATATTTAATTTTTTCGCCTTTCTATTTTTATTATCGTTACGTAACAATGTTAATATATTTTTTATTTAATAAAAAAATACCAAAAATATTTTCTGGTATTTAAAATTGTTGATGAACTAGAATAGCACAATACCAAAACGTGTAAGAATATGGCAAGTTTGAACTTCCAGTTCTATTAGTATCTAAAATAACACAATACTAAAACATACTTAATATTTCATATTCATCTGCTCCAGTTTTATTACTATCTAAAATAACACAATACTAAAACATCCTCATAAGAATTAAGCCCATCATCTCCGTTTTATTACTATCTAAAATAACACAATACTAAAACTGTTTAACGTATTTTGATACTGAATAATTTGTTTTATTACTATCTAAAATAACACAATACTAAAACGCCGTGACCTTCGACTATTAAATTATCTTTGTTTTATTACTATCTAAAATAACACAATACTAAAACAAACGCTTAAATTCTTTAACATTTCCATCAGTTTTATTACTATCTAAAATAACACAATACTAAAACATTCTTGATTCTGAAGGAAATGTTCAAGAAGTTTTATTACTATCTAAAATAACACAATACTAAAACTTAATAACATTTTTTAAAATAAAATCATCAGTTTTATTACTATCTAAAATAACACAATACTAAAACTAAGAACACTTTAATTTTTTAATTTCCTCCGTTTTATTACTATCTAAAATAACACAATACTAAAACTTAGTTCCGTTTACAACATCTTTCCAATGAGTTTTATTACTATCTAAAATAACACAATACTAAAACATAATATATATAACTTTTTTATATAAAAAAGTTTTATTACTATCTAAAATAACACAATACTAAAACAAAGACTCTTTATTGTTTAGTTCGCTATTAGTTTTATTACTATCTAAAATAACACAATACTAAAACTCTCGTTATCATTACGATTTTATCTAGTTTGTTTTATTACTATCTAAAATAACACAATACTAAAACATTACTCGTTCGTATCACTACGCATACGAGGTTTTATTACTATCTAAAATAACACAATACTAAAACTTGTTTTGCTAACTATAATAAAATAAAAACGTTTTATTACTATCTAAAATAACACAATACTAAAACCTCAAATTTAGTACTTTTTTCGGTTAATGACTCCGATGTTATTTTGATAGTTTTGATCTATATCTCGTCAAAATTTTCATCTATAATATTTTTTTTCTCATATTTTAGTAATTTTTCACTATGTATATTCTCTACTATTAATAGCTTAACACTATTATATATTGAATATTTATATATTTCAAGCAATTCGTTTTCATCTACATATGTTTTTAAATTAGGTATTACCAGTACTTCAGCAATCTTCAAATTTGATAGTACACTTATTATGAACTCAATCTTTTCTACTATAGTAGTATAACAGGATGTATCTATTTTTACATTAAATACTTTTAACAAATCCAATATTTCAATTTCACTATTTATATTAAACTCAAATGGAATTTCATTTATTTCTTCAATTAAATAATTTCTTAATTGTAGTATGATGTTTTCCACTTCATTGTCTTGTCTATTTTTTATATTTTGCTCTAAAATATTGTATATTTTATTTATTATTTTCTTCGAGTTAAAGTCAATATTAAACAAGTCTGTTAGTACATATACATTTTTATCAATTTTTACTCTTTTTTCTCCATCCATCAGTACAATTTTATTGTCTTCATCCGCTTCTCCATTACTTTGTTCATTAATACAACTAATAAAATTCGAAAATAGTTTTTGATTATATATTTCTAAAACATTTACTGTATTTTCTTCAAAGTTTATCTTCTTTTCAAATCCAATTATAGACATTATCATAATATTACAAGCCTTTCTGTGTCATCTAAATTATCATAGTTTTTACTACCGCACAATATAGTCCATTGAACTAAATTGTTTTTCAGTAATTACAAGCATCTGTACTATTCCCTTTGGTGGTTTATTCTTTTCAATTTTGTCTCGAATTGCACTTGTAACCGAATTATTAAGAGTTAGTTTAGAATAAACAGACTCTTGCATCATTATAAAACCTTCTTTTATTAAGAATCTTCTGAATTTTGAATATATTTTTCTGTCTTTTATTGTTTCTGTTGGCAAATCAAAAAATACTAATACTCTCATAAATCTATATCTCATAGTTTAAAACTTTACTTTCTTTATTATTTTCTAATGCATCAAATACACTTTGTATATATATTGGAATCGCATTCGACACAAATTGTTCTTTATTATTTATTTCTATTACATTGTTTAAAAAATTGATCAATTTGTATTTTTGTTTTTTATCAAAATCAGAATTTGTACTATTATATACAATTTCATCTATAAGTGGTCTGAATGGTTCCATTAAATCACAAGTTAAATTAAATTGATTAAATTCGCTTTTATGGTTTATTCCTATTTGAGTTATGTATCCCTTACTTGCAACTTCTTTATTTATCGTTGATAATAATATAGAATATCCATAATCCAGTCCACTATTTATACTATCATTCATTCCTCTTATGAACTTTTTTCCAAACAACAAATTAAAGTATACTTTCGCCGCATGTCCTTCTCTATTTGTTGTGTCTCCTACTTCAACACTTTCTTCATATTCTAATAATTTCTCATACCCCTTAATGTCTAGTTTCTTTAACAGCATTGCTTGATTATGAATTTTATGTTTTACAATTTGTTGCCACACAATATCTTTTGCTTCATCTTTCCATTTAATTTGATTTTGTACCTTTTTGCTAGTGTTAAAAGAGCTGTAGTATGGCACAATTTCACCTGCGGGATTATGTGTTTCGTCACAAAATATTAGCTTAATTTTATTATTTATAAGCTCATTTATTAAATACGATGTTATTGATACCATACCATTTTCTATCATAATTATGTTTATTTCTGAAAGATGAATCATCTGTAAGTTTTCACTTCTAATTACTAAATAGTCATTCTTATAACTCAGCTTACAATTTTTATTTACTACTACAGTTCTCCATCCCATTTACTTTATACCTTCTTTCGTACATTCCTGTTACAGATTTATCTATAAATATCATTTTATTTAATGCCTCTGTTTTAAAACTTTTTCCACTTTTTCTTCCAGCTCTATCACCTTGTTTTAATTTTGTTAAATTGCCTTGTCCTCTGTGCATAAGATCAATAATTCCATTTATAGCAGACACCTTGTCTTTATATTCTAATTTTTGAAAAATTTCTTTTGTCTCTTCACTACTTAATTTTTGATATATAGAGTTAAATGTTTTATATTCATTTTTTAATTTACCTAATAAATAATTATAAATTTCTTCCATTTTTTCTTGCACTTTTTCTTTTTCATCATCTGCTATTTTTTCTTGATTCATTATATATATTAGTTTAGACATTTCGTTATTTATAATTAGTTGCCTATTAGTTCTAATCTCACTATCACTTAATAGCATCATTGGTTCGTTATTTTCATCAATATATTCTTGATATTTTAAAATTTTAGTTCTAATAATCTCTATTTTAGAAGCTTCACTATTTTTGCTTTGTATATATTTAATTAGTGTAGTTTTTCCATTTTCTATATCATATTTAGTTTTTACAGGAATTCCTATCATTTCTATTTGCATTTTTCCCTTTTGAGCAATATAACTGTAAATTGTAAAATATGCCTTAATTTCTCCAGAATAGCCTCCATATTTTTTAACATCTAATCCCTCTTTTAAAGGTATTTCTATGTTTTTATCTTTTGGACTATATAGTGTTTGGTTATAAAATGCACCTGTTTGTTCTTCTAATTTATGTGTTATAAAACAATCTTTATATTCAAGAGCCTTTTTAACTTTTTCTTTGTTTATATTGTTAGAAACCATTCCCATTATTATCCAAACTTTATTTGCTTCTTCTTCACTCTTTTTTATATATTTTTTTACATACTCTGTATATTTGTATTCATCTTTGTATTGTAATTTTTGATCTATTACATTGCCTATTACACTTATAATATATGCATCCTGTGCATGATGATAATCATTAACATTTCTGTTTTTGTATACTTCAAAGAATTTTCTAAAATTATGAGTAAGATTTGACCTTATTGCAAATACATCTGTGTTTGAATATTGATTAACTAATAAATTTGTTATATATTTTGTGCTCTGCATTGTTTCTATCAATTGTCTAGACACAAATTTCACTTTTTCTTTATCAGTTTCAAACATTTTTCTTCTTGTCAAGTTATAATATTTTTTCTCATCAATCAAACCATTTTTTCGTAATTGCTTCCACCATGTTTCTTGTCTATTTATTATTTTTTCATCTAACAATAAACTTCCACTTTTTCTTTGATTTTCTTCTTTATATACCAACGCTTTGTTTGATAAACTATCATCTTTAACATAACTTTGAGGCAATATATGATCCACCTCATATAAGTAAAGCGTATCAATATTTAATGGTCTTGAACTATACATACATCTTCCATTTTGAATAAAGTATAAGTACAATCTTTCATTAAAATCTTTTTCATTTTGTTTCTTCTTTAGCTCTTTATATACATTTGGATTATAGTCTTTTAGCATTTTGATTTCTTCTTCATATTTTTCGTATATTTTAAGAAGTGCTTTTGCTCTATTATCTTTTCTCTTATTTTTTTCCTGCTCTTCTCTTGCAAATTCAATATAAATGTTTTTAGGATCTTTTTTCATTACTTTTTTAATTTCTTCAACTATTTTTAGGCTTTGCCATATAGCCCTTTTATTAGCTGGAGATGTTGGAATTTCATCTACATCTTTATATGTTATTTGTTTTTCTTGTAGTTTCATTCTACTTTCAATTTGTTTATTAAAACCATACATATCATTATTTATAATTTGCATAAAATTGTCTTTTGTTGTCCTTAGCTTTTCCATTATGCTTTTTCCGTCATCAGCAGCCTTTAATCCAACAAGTAACTCTTTTGACAATCTTGACCATCCACTATAATTTTTCTTTATTAGTTGACTTACTACTTTATCTTCTAGATTGTATGTATTTTTTATTTTTCTTTTTAATATTTTTTTATCTTCAAATATTGTAATCCATTCAATTATGTTTTCAACCATTTCAATGTTTTCATCATTTATACAGCCAAGTATATTTTCAATATCAATATATGATGACATGTTTGACATAAATTTATCCACTTCTGCTAATCCAGTAATTGATGTGACTTCAGGAAAAACTTGAAAATCTGTTAATACTTGTTTTAAATCTTTTAACTTAACTGTTTTTTTGACTTTAAATAACTTGTCTACTATAAGTTGTTTAGTCTTTGGAGTTAATTTATGATTATTTACTCTTATATTTGCAAGTTCATTTAATACACAAAACTCAGAGTATAAAATTGATTGTTTTGGAATTACATCTTCATTTATTAGGTATGTACATTTATTGGTCATTCTTTTTATAAACTTTTCTGCTGTTTCATCTACATTGACAACGTCGTCAAATGTCCATGGCAATATTTTTTCGTTTGAATTTCTAACAATCCAAGCAAATTTACTTTTCCCCTCTTGTGCCAAAGGGCCAACATAATATGGAATTCTGAATTTCACTAATTCTAATATATGTTGTTTATTTTCTTGTATTGTTGGATAATATTGTGCTTGATTTTCAAGTATTTTTTCTAATTCTTGATAATGTAATTGATATGGAATTGCCGAATTTGTTGTTGTATTTATTTTTACTAAAAAAGCGTTATCTTCTATATCATTTAATATTTCTTCTTTTTCTTTACAATCTGGAACATCTGCTAAATCTTTTTTTATTCTTTTATACAAGTTTTCTATTGGACACGCTGATATATGCTTTTCGAAACATGAATAGCTATCATCTTTTTCTCTTCTGAACATACTATTATATTCATCTTTTAAATAATTTCTATATAAGCTTTTTATATTGTTTAAATCCTTTTTATACTTGTCATACTTATTTATGAAAGCTTCTGAAATACTATTATTACCTTGTAGAATATCTTGTAGTATAAACCAATTATATATTTTTAGTAATACATCATATACATAAGCTTGGTCTTGCAAGTTTTCTTTTATTTCTTCTTCATTTGCTATTTCATTACTAAAAGAAATATTTGAATTTTCTACTTCAATATCAAATATCTTATTAACGTCAAATTTATACCCCAAAATTGCATTAACAATTCCAGTAATTACAGACTTCTCATCCTTATCATAATCAAAAAGTCCAATTATTAAATCCTTTTTTTCTCCTTTTGATTTCGTTTTATCTTTTAATATTTCTTGAATTTTTTCCGCTTCTGAAATAAAGCTTATTTCCAGTGTATTTTGTATAAAATCTAATAGCTCATTTATAAATTCAATTATTTCATTGTTATTATTTTTTAAATCTCCCTCATATAGAAAATTTCCACGATATTTTATTATATGATGAATTGCAAGATAGACAAGCCTAATGTCATGCTTTTCTTTACTTTCCATTAGCTCTCGTCTTAAATGATATATTGTTGGATATTTTTGATAATATATTGGATCTGAAAATTCTAATTCTGAAAATAAATTATATTTTTTTCCATTAATTGAATCACTATTCTTATCTTCTTTAGCCTTAGATGTTTCCCTTAGCATTGGAAAGAAATTTGGATATTCCTTTTCCATGTCATCTAGTAGTAAACTTTGAAGTATATTAATTCTCTCTTTTCTTCTCTCAATTCTTCTTCTTGTTCCTCTAAACATTCTTGTTTGTGCTGCAGTACTTCCTTCATCAAATATACGTGCACCCCACATGTTCTTGTTGCCTCTTTTTAAAATATTATTATCCAAATCTGTTACAGCCCATCCAACTGAATTCGTTCCAATGTCTAATCCTATATTATAATTGTCATCTCTTTTGCATTTTTTTCGCTCCATATCTTGCAATTTCTCCTTTTTTATGTTATATTTAATTTGCTATTAAATTACTATCTAAAATAGCACAATGAGTTAAAATAAGGTTTAAACCTTAAATGCCAACTTGATGTTGGTTTCACTTAGGTGAATTTAAGTTCTAGTTATCTAGAGCTTTTATTTTTTGCCTAATTTCTTTTTTACAACATTATTTTATCATTTCTTACATTTTTTTACAATCATTTTATTGAAATATATTTGTTTTTTGTCCATGCTTGATTTCTTTACTATGAATATGTTATACTATTTATACAATTTAAATATTCAAAGAACAAAAATCTCTTTTATTAGGCTATAAGCCTCAGATTACATTATCAAATGTAAATAATATTAAAATGGAGGTGTTCTTATGAATAATAATATTTATGAATATTTAAATTGTAGTAAATCTAAGAGTTTTAATGAGATTCTCTTTTATTATATAGATAAAAGCGGTCATACGGATTCTGAGGTTTATAAATGTGTAGATATTGATCGCAAATTGTTTTCTAAAATTAGATGTAATCAAAATTACATCCCTAGGAAGAATGTAATTATCAAATTATGTTTTTCTTTAAAGTTAAACAAGTTTGAATTTAATACTTTATTAAACTCAGCTGGTTATTCTTTAAGCTCAAGCAAATTTGACTTAATTATTTCTTATTGTTTAGATAATAATATTTATGATTTAAATGTCATAAACGATTATTTATTTACATACTGCAACGCTATTTTATAGCGTTATTTTTTTGTCGCTTTTTACGCGACCTTTTTTATTTGCATTCGTTTTATAATTTACTTAAATTAAGGAGGTTATAGAAATGAAAATAAATTTATCTAGTTTAATGTGTTTAATTGACGAAAATGAGAAGCAATATTCATCTTTGTTTTTTGCTTTAAAAAAGCACGTGCTAAATACTTCAATTCAAGAATTAAATGGTACTACTAATGTAGTTGAAGACAATAAAAAGGATTTTGAAGAAGAGTTAGCTGAAGTTAAAAGATTATCTAGTGAAATATCTAAATTAAAGGGCGTACTTTATGAAAAAAATAATTCTTTTAAGCTTTCTGATGGCAGAACAATTCAAACTGCAATAGTTGAAAATAGTAACTTAAGAAGACTAAAAGACAGTTTACAAGCTCTGTTGAATTATCGTAATTTAAAGCAAAGAGTTACTGAGGTAAATAACTCATACTTTCAAATTCAAGAAATAAATTATAATCAAGAAGAAGTCAAATCTCAAATCCAACAATTAGATGAAAAAATACGTAATACTGATTTTGAAATTTCTAAGCTAAATAGTATTGAATTTGAAATAAATTTATAGTCAAATCTGGGTTCTGTTAAGTTATTTTGCAGATTAAATTAAATATAAAGTTTTAAGCCCATACCTTTTTTTAAGATAACTATAGTTTTATTAAATAATTACACTTATAGTTTTCATTTTATTTAATATTATTATGTTGTTTTTTATTGTTTATATATTATAGGTATTTTACAATTTTTTATGTGTATACAAATAGGAAAAATTTAAATAGTTACTTAAAAAGGTCTAAAGAGGAATATTACCTTGTATCTGTGATACTAAGATAATATTCCCTTTAGTTTTT
>CAKOVG010000029.1 GCA_934121875.1 uncultured Clostridia bacterium | reverse complement strand
TGAAAATCAATTCAATGATCCAAATTCAATCTATAGCTTCTATAAAAAAATGATTTCTATTAGAAAACAAGAAGATATTCTTGTTTATGGTGATTTTGAAGAAGTAAATACTGTAGATGATGTCATTGGTTATAAACGTACTTATCAAGGACAAGAAATACTTTGTTTCTGTAACTTTACAAACAAAGAACAACCAATTTCTGAAACTCAAGGAAACATCTTGTTAGATAACTACAACGATTATAACAACACAACATTAAAACCTTATCAATTTGTAATGATTAAAAAATAAACATTACAATTAGGAGACAATCGAAGAAATATTAGCTGATTTTATAGAAAAGAATTTATTTTATAAATACATTTGAAAAAGCCTATCGTGCCTTTTGAAGTGCACTAGTAGGCTTTTTTAATTAATTATCACAATTTTTTATATTTATGCTGAAAATGAATATTTTGTCTTTAAATCATTACAGCGATTATAATTTATATATCCTTCCTTTTGTAAACGTCCGATAACAATTCCACAAAGAATATTTTGTTTTTGAGCAAAAGTAATTATTGAAGCCTTTGTAAAATCATTTTTAGAAGTAAAAGCATTAAATTCTACAGTAGGAATTAATACTTCTTTTGCAAAATTATCGGCGTCAGCTTCATCTTTTTCAGTTGTACCATTTGGCTGATTGATATGCCCAAGTAAAATATGACCAAGTTCATGAAATAAACTAAACCAGAATTTGTCAGCATCTTTACCACGAACAGTTAAACCAATAACAATTTTATTTTTATCATAAAAAGTTGCTCCATGTAAGAAAGAACCTCCAATATGAGGAAGAAAAACAAGCGCAATTCCACAGTCAGCAAACATATCTCTCAATTTAGGACAAAAATCAACAGGATCCATTTTTGTCATACTTCTAATTTCTGGTAATTTTCTTTTAAGCATTTTTAAATCAATTAATGAAGTCTCAATAGTACGAGAATCAAGCTTTGCTTTTTGTGCCCATGCTAATAGAGCAAGATTACTTTTTTCTGTTTCAGCAAGTCTACGACAAACAATTTTAGATAATTGCATATTCTTAATAATACAAAGATTCACAACTTCAAAATACTTTCTTAAATTATTAACCCTTTGAATTGCATCTTTAGTATCAGGAACCCACCCATTCTTTGCCATTTCATTATAAGGCAACTTTTTAACAAGTTCTTTATCATCATCCATTTCATTTTCAGCTTTTGCTTTTACAAGCTTTTCACGATAAGTAGCTTCTAACTTATTCCAAAACTTCGCAGAAATTCCTAATACCATTTCTAAACGAACAGCAACATCTGGAGTTAATTGAACTTCCCCATTGATTAATTTACTAATGTGTTTTTCTGTCATGTCCATTCGTAACGCAAATTCTTTTTGTGTAAGACCTCTATCAAGTAATTGTTCTTTAATTGTTGCACCTGGTGGTGTGGCAATAAAACTGCGACTTTTTACCATCGTAATCCCTCCTTAATTACAATGAAAATCTAATGATAATCTACAATTTCCATTACATTTGCAATTTGAATTTCATTACCTACCTTTTCAAAAACTAATCGGTAGGGATGTACTAAATCCATCGCATATTGGCCTTTTCGATTCCCTTTTAACGGGTGACATCTTCCAATATGGAATTGAACCATCTCTTCTACAGTATCGGATGCATCTATTTCATCTATACGCTGATGGATTTTTTCAGCTATTTCTAAGCCGTATTTCTTTTCTGCCTCGATTGCGATTGTACACACCTTTTCAATCTTACGAGTCTTATATGTTATTTTCAACATATCACCTCTTTTATAAATTTACCTTTGAGGTAAATTTATTATACAATTATAAATCTCGTACGTCAACGGTTATAATTAACCTGTTAGGTAAATTTTATCTAAATTGACATTTCTATAACATGTTGAACAACACACGTCATTGAAACACTATTATAGAAACATAACCAGTATACTGTCTATGAACAAAACCACTTTTAACTAAAAAAGCTCTTATATCATTCCATGCTTTCTTATAATTATTTGATGGGTAGTTTCTTTTTAATAATCCATCATCCAAATCAAAATTAAGAGCTTTTTTGCTCACTTATATTGCTTCCACTTCATAATAAATTTTTAAAGCATCTTCTCTATATTCTGGACTATCTGGTGTATCACCAAAATAACTAATATACCATTGATCTACAACCTTTAAAAAAGCAACTTGTATCTGGCAGTTGCATTTGTGCAGTTACAAATATGCCAAAATCTTCTTTAACTCCTTGATACACTCCTGGTGATTTTATCTTTACACCATGTTTTATAAAATATCTATTTATCTTTTGATAACATACATCTAAATCAATATTATTCTTCTTTGCTTTATCTTCACTTAAATAAATTTCCATCAACATATATATCCACCTCTTATCTTTATCATACATTACTACAATCAATAGTATATCTCTTCATTATTATATATGCTAATTTTTTCTATTTTTCTTTTATTATTTTTAATTTTTATCTAAATGTGATTTATCAAATCACGTTTAGATAAATTTCTTTGGACTATTTGTCCATTGTTTTAATGATTTATATATTTATAATGAATTAAAAGGAATCAATAATATGATACATAGTTATCCACTTATCATTCTTAAATATAAAAATAAATATCTTCTTTATGATTAAAGATAGAAAACAAATTTTAAAAATATCACTTGATTAGACAAAAAATAAAAAAATCTAATTTTACTCATTTAATTAAAATTAGAGAAAGGAATTAAATAATGTTTATTGGTAGAGAATCGGAATTAAGTTTTTTGAACAGTCGATATTATTCAAAAAAAGCAGAACTTCTTTTCATTTACGGTAGATACCGCATTGGTAAAACAGAAACATTACATGAATTTTGTAAAGACAAAGAACATATTTTTTACTCATGTCAAGAATGTCCTGATAATATTCAATTAAGAAACTTTTCTCAGTCATTATTAAAAGAAAATATTAAAGCAAGCCAATATTTAAGTACTTTTCATGATTGGAAGCAAGTATTAAGCTTTATCATAGAGTTACCTTATAAAGAAAAGAAATTAGTTATCATAGATGAATTTCCTTATATGTGTAAAAATAATAAATCTATTCCTTCTATTTTACAAAATTTATGGGATACTACTCTAAAAAATGAAAATGTAATGATCATTTTATGTGTCAGTGCTATGAGTTTTATTGAAAAATAATTACTTGCTAATAAAAATCCATTATATGGTCGTGCAACTGGTATTTATAAAATGAAAGAAATGAATTTCTTTGATGCCAGAAAATTTTTCCCAAATTATTCATTAGAACAACAAATTGTTACGTATTCAATATTAGGGGGAATACCTCACTACCTCAAACAATTTAATAACGATTTAAGCATTGAAAAAAATATAAAATACAATATTTTAACAAAAGGTTGTATTTTGTTTAATGAAGTAGAATTTCTTTTACATCAAGAATTAAGAGAAACTTCTTTATATAACTCTATTATAGAAGCCATTGCTTTAGGAAATACAAAGATAAATGAAATATCAACACAAACTCTTATAGATAATACATCTAAAACAAGTGTTTATTTAAAAAATCTAATTGAATTAGGTATTGTAGAAAGAGAACTTTCTATTGATGCAGGAAATAAAGAAATAGCAAATAATAATCGTGGAATTTATCAATTAACAGATCAATTCTTTAGATTTTGGTACACCTTTATATTTACTAACTATTCTAGTCTAGAAGATGTTAATGTAGATGGTATTTACCAGTATGTTATTGCTGATAATCTAGATAGATATGCTTCTATTACCTATGAAAAAGTATGTCAACAATATCTTACAAGATTACAATTAAAAAATAAGCTTCCTTTTAGATATGAAAAAATAGGGCGCTGGTTTGGAAAAACAACTATTAGAAGCAAAAATAATAATACTGAAATTAAAGAAACAAAAATTGATATTCTTGCTTTATCTAAAAAAGAAAAATGTTATTTAATAGGTGAATGTAAATTCAAAGAAAGTCCATTTTCTTATTCAGAATATTTAGATACTCTTGCAAAACTAGAACCATTAAAGAAAAATAATAAAATCTATTATGCTTTATTTTCTAAAAATGGTTTTGATAAAAATATCTTAGAAGAAAAGAATGATCAACTATTATTATTTAATTTAAAAGATATGTCATTTGATTAAGCTGTCGTAAGACAGCTTTTAATGTGTATTAATAATTAGATGAAAAAAACATAAGAAAAAATTAAATAACTATCCTAATTTTCATATATGTATATATCATTAAAAATAATATTTAATTTTGAATGAATACTATGCTTTTTTATGATATTTGAAACACATGAAATTAAATATTAACAGAATTATACTAACTTTATTTATGGTATACTGATAAAAAGAAAAAATCACATTAACCTACCATAAGTAAATATCAATAATTTGTTTTACCAATCATTGATAATAAGAAAGGACTGGAAATTATGAGTTATGTAAAGCAAATACAAAATAAAATACAATCTTTAGAAGGTGGTGCATTTCAAACACTATTTGATACATATCTTTATAAAAAATACAATTTTAAAAACATTCAAGCTTTAGGGGTTCAAACTGGTACTAATAAACCAACAAAAGGTATACCAGATTCATATGTATTAACCCCTAAAGGAAAATATATTCTTATTAATTACGGAAGCGTATCTTCTCAACCAATAAAAAAAATAAAGCAGGATATTCAATCTTGCTTTGCCTTAGGAAAACTATCGTTAGATAAAAATAAAATTTCAAAAATAATTTGTGGTCATTGCTCTACAAATATTCGTATTGAACAATTTGAAGATATAACACAACTTATTGATGGAATCGAAATTGAATTAATAGGAATAGATACAATTTCTCATGATCT
The DNA here is from genome assembly GCA_934121875.1 of uncultured Clostridia bacterium. Taxonomy (GTDB): domain Bacteria; phylum Bacillota; class Clostridia; order TANB77; family CAG-508; genus CAG-273. The sequence continues at coordinate 5,575 of CAKOVG010000029.1, read as the reverse complement.
TGCTTTACTATATCCACATATTGCAAAAGACATATTAGGTATATCAATTGATACCAATCAATTTTTTGATGTAGATGACTTTATAAAATCATATGATGCTAATGGAATAAATGCTCCTCTTGATTGTGAGTTTTTTTACCGAGAAAAAGAATTTAATAATATTTGCAAAAGTATAGATAATAATAAAATAACTGTTTTAATTGGTCCATCCGGAGTTGGTAAAACAAAGTTGGCATTAGAAGTATGTCGTAAATATGATAAAAAAATAAAAGTATATTGTATTCGTAGTAATGGTAATTTATTATATGAAGATATTAGATACTATATTGATACACCTGGAGAATATTTAATTTATTTTGATGATGCAAATATGGTTGCAAGTTGGGAAAATGTAATTAATACAATTTTAAGCCAATCACAAGATTATAAAATAAAAATATTAATTTCTGTAAGAGACTATGCTAAAGATAGTGTAATTGATTCTATCTTAAATTTTCATCCTGAAATCATATCTATTAATTTATTTACAGATAATGAAGTAAAAAATATTATTAAATCAAATTTAAAAATTTTAAATGATAATTATCTTGATAAAATTGCAAAAATTGCAAATGGAAATATTCGACTTGCCTATTTAGCAGGTATTAGATCTATTAATAATGGATATACAGCCATTACAAATTCCGAAGATATTTTTTATAGTTATTATGATTATATTATAAAGGATTCAAAGCTTAACAAAGAAGAAATCCTCACTCTTTTTTTCATTGCTGCCGCTGGACCAGTAAGACATAATCAAAATCAACTCTATAATAATTTAAAAAATCTATATGGAGAAAAAATTATTGAAGAAAACGTATTTGAAAAACTATATTCACTTGAACTTATAGACTGGTTTAAAAAAGAAATTACAAAAATATCTGATCAAAGTCTAGGAAATTATATATTATATTATGTTTTATTTAAACAAAAGTGGGTAAGTCTTGAAAAGTTGATTTCAATATCCTTTCCAAAGTATAAAAAGAAACTAATATATATATTAAATACTTTAATGGAAATCTTTTATTCTCAAGAATTACTTGAATATATAAGAGAATCTATAATTGATGCTTGGAATAGTGCACCAGATGAACAAAATATAGAATATCTTGAGAGTTTTTATCAAGTAGCTATTGACAAATCATTATCTATTTTAAAAAAAATAATTGATAATGAACCAGTTAAAACATTTGACTTACATATTTTTGATTTTGAAAAATATAAAAATTATAATTCAATTAAAACAAAAGAAATAGAAATTCTCGGTAGATATAAATACACAGATAGATTTGATGATGCTTTGGAACTACTGTTAAAATATTACTCAAAACGACCTGATAAAATAATGGATTTTTATTTTGTTATCTGCAATAGCTTATTATACGATAATTATTCTCCAGAAAATAATTATAATTTAGAATATCAACTCATAAACAAACTTTGGGAAGCATCAGAAAATGGAAATAATTATGAAGCAACTATTTTATATTTAAATGTAGTTGAGCATGCACTAAAAACAGAGATAACATATAGTGAACCTATTAGAAATAGTAAATCATTTAATTTTGTAACAATGCATATGAACCTATCTCACGAATTGAAAAAATTAAGAAATAGAATTTGGAAAACATTAAATATTCTTCGCATGGATGATGAATATCAAATAAAGGTAAACAAAATATTATCTAAAATTCATTTTAATATAGATTCCAGTGATGGCTCTATAGCTTTTTTACATTCTGATTTTGATTATATCATATCTAATATTATTGATAAAAATAACTTAAGCTTTGATGATGCTGTAATTATTGATGAATATAGAGAAGTAGCTGAAAGTATTGATACAGCGATAGATAATAGATATTATATCACTAATAACAACTATGCCTTTAGAATATATAAATTATTAAAATATGAATATTCTATTGAAAATGGTGATCAACCATTTAAAAATAAAATTATCAAAGAAATCAAAAAATATAAAATAGAAGACTTTAAAAGAGTATTCAAAACTTGCTGCTTTTTAGAAAAGAAACTTGATAAATCAGAACATTGGAAAATTAAAAGAGGTTTAAATATCTTATTTGAAATCCTAGAAAAAAATACAAAATTATATATTTATGGAGTAATTGAATATCTTAATGCAAATACACCATTTAATATTGACGAATACTATCTAATAAAAAAGTTACTTGAATTTATCGGATATGATGAAACCTACAATTTAATAAATAGCATTGATTTTCCAAATAAAGATACATGGTTATCATTTATTTGGAAATGCTTAAATAAAAAAGATATTACAGAAAAAATTATAGTCGATTATAAAAAATTTATAACTGGCACTATCTTAAAATGCAATCCAATTATTCCGTCACCATATTTGCTAAATGTATATATCAAAGATGATAAAGAATTAAAAGAAAAAATAGTGAAAACAATACTATCTAATGAAGAATTTTCATATACTTTTTTAGAAAATATTCATCAAGATAAAGATATTAAAACTATTCTTTCAATTTTTAAGGACGATATTACTTCCTTAATTAATATTTACATTAATGCAAAATCACTGAAAAAACATTATTTTGATTATAATGGTAAACTATTTAAAAAAATATTTGATGTTAATCCTATCATTTGGGAAAGATATATTGATTATTTAAAATGCAATATAAATTATTATACCGATTACGAACAAGAAATATTTGAATTAATATGGAATTGCAACAATTGGGAAAAACATATAAATTATGCATTTAAAATCTTACTTTGTGATTCAAAAAAATACTATATAAATAAACCTGCTAATTTATTATTTGGCGAAGTAGACAATCTTAATAGTATAAAACAAAAAAAGCAATGGTTACTCAATAAATTACACGAAAACATTAATATAATTTCAAATTGTAAACTTTTAATAGATATTGTTATAATAGTCTATCCTGAATGGAAACTAGAATTTATTTTAGAATTTCTTAAATCAAATAAAAAATTTGAAGATTTTAAAAAAATAAATTTATTTCCTACATCATATTCTTGGTCAGGGAGTCGAATTCCTATTATACTAGAAAGAATTGATTTTTTGCAATCTTTAAAAAAACAATTAATAGGAATAGATTACATAGATCATAAACAATTTCTTGAAGAATTATGCCAATATTTGAAAAAAAGTAAGGAAAAAATTGAATTAGATGAATATATTGAAAATGCTGACTATTCATAGATTAATAAAATGCAATTTTTTAGAATATTGAGATTAGTAAAAAATATTATTTCCCTAATTATTGTATATTCAGTAACATTCAGTTATAATTTCAAAAGATTAATTTTATGAGGGCGAGGAGTTGTTCATGAATAATACATTCAAATCTATAGATCTATTTGCTGGTATTGGTGGTATACGAATTGGTTTTGATAGAGCATTTAAAAATAAAATAAAAACGGTTTTTGTTTCTGAATGGGACAAAAATGCACAAAAAACATATAAAGAAAACTTTAAAGATAATTTTGATATTGCAGGAGATATAACAAAAATTTCTGAAAATAATATTCCTTCTTTTGATATCTGTTTAGCTGGTTTCCCGTGTCAAGCATTCAGTTTAGCAGGTAAAAGAATGGGCTTTAATGATGATTACAAAGGATTATGCAGAGGAACACTATTTCAGGATGTTGTCAGAATTTGTGACTATCATAGACCAAAGGTTATTTTCTGTGAAAATGTGAAAGGACTAACATCACACGATAAAGGAAGAACATTCAAAATTATTACAAAAGCATTTGAACAAATTGGATATACTGTTTATAGTAAAATATTAAATAGTAAAGATTTTGGAGTTCCTCAAAACAGAGAAAGAATTTATATAGTTGCATTCCGAAATGATCTTAATTCATCATCCTTTAAATTTCCCAAAGGAAATAAAAAAAATTCAACAATTAAAGAAATTTTAGATGATGCACCTATTTCATCAAAATATTATTTAAGTGACACATATTTTAAAACATTAATTGCTCACAAGGAACGTCATAAAAATAAAGGTAATGGCTTTGGTTATATCATTCGTGATTTAAATGGTCAAGCTGGTGCAATTGTCTGTGGAGGAATGGGAAGAGAGCGAAATCTTATAATAGATTCTAGACATCATAGTATGATACCAGTAACAAACATAAAAGGTGAAATTAATAAAGATAATGTAAGAAAAATGACTCCTAGGGAGTGGGCTCGTTTACAAGGGTTCCCTGAATCATATAAATTACTATTAGCCGATACTCACTTATATAAACAGTTAGGAAATAGTGTAACGATAAATGTAATTGAAGCTATTGCAAAAGAAATACTGGAGGTATTAATTAAAAATGAAAGGTAACAAAGGTGAATGGAGTGAACTATACACATGTATTAACTTATTATCCATAGGAAAATTATATGCAGCTGATGAAAATTCCAATAAAATCAATAATATCTTTTTTCCTATCATTAAGATAATAAGAAATGATATTAAAGACGAAGAGATAGAATTTGAGTTAAAAGATGATTCATATATTAATATCTTTAAAAACAAAAAATTTTTAAAAGATATTAAATCAGAACAGTTAAAGAATTATTCTGAATTTTTATATAATGAAATACTAAATGGAAAAAATAGAGCCTTTGAAATTAATGGTATAGAAGACATTATGAATAGCTTAGAACTTAAAAAAATTAAATCTTCTCCTGCTAATAAAGCAGACATATCCATAATGATTCATGATGTTAATACTGGTTATAACCCTATATGTAACTATAGTATAAAATCAGAATTGGGTAGTGCCCCTACGTTACTTAATGCGTCAAAAGCAACAAATTTTGTTTATCAAATAGGTGAATTACCTGATAAATGCTTTCATTTTATTAACTCTATATCAACAAAAGAAAAAATTAAAGATAGATTATCTGCAATTTTAATGAATACAAATATAGCATTTTTATGTGCACAAAATAAAATATTTAGTGAAAACCTTATGCTCATAGATAGCAGAATGGAAGAAATGATAGGTCATATTCTTCTCAAATTTTATATAGATGGAGTTAAAGACTGTAAAGATATTATAAAACTTTTAGAAAAAGAAAATCCAATGGGATTTCCAAGAAATGGTTTCTATGAATACAAGTTTAAAAAATTTCTTTGTTCCATTGCGCTTGGTATGTTTCCTTCAAAACAATGGGATGGTATTGATGATGCTAATGGTGGTTATATCATTGTAAAAAGAAATGGCGATTGCCTTGCATATCAATTATATAATAGAAATGCATTTGAAGAATATCTTTTAAATAACACAAAATTGGAAAAGGGATCCACATCAAAACATGATTATGCAACACTATACAAACAATCAGAAAAAATATTTATTAATTTAAATTTACAAATTAGATTTAAATAAATTTCATAATTTTCTCAATACACAAGAAATCTTTAAAAACTAAAAAACCTGCATCTCGTGCAGGTTTTTCGTATTATTATATATTATTTAAATAGTTTAGAGAAATAGTTTTTAA
>CAKOVG010000028.1 GCA_934121875.1 uncultured Clostridia bacterium | reverse complement strand
TTTTGGTTTGCTTGGAATATTGAACCGCTTATTTTTCAATAAAATAAATTTTCAAAACATATAAATTACAATTTATAAGTGAAAAAGATAGCAATTAAGCTATCTTTTTTCATTTCTAAATTTCCATGTAATAACTTCAAGAAATCTTGAAGGACTTATATTGTTCAGATTATTATTTCCAAAAATAGAAGCTAAATATTCTTTATCAGAACTTTGTCCTGCAGATTCAATCACTCTATAAATGCTCTTTCTTGCTGCTTCAGTTGTAATATCATACTCTTTACTTATGCTATAATATATATTATTTATATGACCACTTAATAAAAAAGGATTTGAACACGCTATTTGTAAACTTTTAAAAAAGTGTTCAGTTGTAGGAGAATATGGTTTTAATTCAAATTTATTTATTAAATCAACATATAAAAATTTATTACTAAATAGGGGAATATTAGCAAGCTCTATTATAGTTGCTTCTAATACATCAGTTGCAATATTTTCTGAAAATATTCTATCTGGTATTTTTGATTTATATAATATATCTCTTAATTTTGAATCGGATGTAATTACAATTAGTTTTAAGCACTTTTTTGCAAATTTAGCTGTTTTCTCAATTTTTTCTATTATTTCATAATCATTAAAACCCACATTTATTATATAGATATCTGGCGTTGAATCAAGAAAAACATTATAAATATCGTTATATTCAGTTATAAATATATCTTCATATTCATATTTATTTGCATTCTCAAAAGAAGTCAAGTTATGAAGTTTTGGCTTATGTAACAAATTATCATAAACTACAACAACTTTCTTCAAATTCTTTTTTTCCTCTCGATATTCTGTTTAATATAACCATTTATATTATATCATAAAAAGCCTTATAAATCAACGGTTACAGGCTCTCAAGATTTCGACAATGTTCGACAAAATATACTACATTTTATCATGTTTTATCATAATTTATCATACATTATGATTACATTTTATTGTCTAATCAAATAGAAATTGACATAAAATTGTACCAATTAGATACCAACCATATACCAAAATAATACCAAAAAAGACAATATTTTTATTTTACTAATATAATAAATTTATATTACATAATTTGATAAATAATATGAGAGTTACTTTAGAAGAGTAATAAAGAAAACAGCAGACCTACACAAGTTTGAAAGATGGTTGAATTGATTCTCTATTATTTATTTTTACAAAACAACTTAATTAAATACATAATTTACTTAAAAAAAATAATGGAGTTAATCTGCCCAAAAGAACATAAACATAAATGTTCTTTTGGGCAGATTTATTTTTGGTTACTACCGATATGTTTATTAAGTTCTAATAGAGCAAGAGCGCCTCCTAGTCAACTTGAAAATCAAATTCAAGTTAATTAGGATGAAAGAATATATATTAAATGAAAATGAAAGAAAAGTTTTAATCACAACAATTATGAATACAAAAAGAAGCTATTTTTCAAAATTATTAAGAAGGAAAGATATTGCAAAATTTGAATCAATAGATTCAATATCAGATATTCCAACATATTCAGATATAGAGAGCATTGAAAATCAATTTTACATAGATGAACTTTTAAGAATTGCAAAACCATATTTGACTAGAAAAGAATTCAATGTGTTAAAAAAAGCTGTTGCAAATGTTGAAAATTTTGATGATTTTAAAAGAGATTTATTTAAAAATAAAAACTATGAATACAAAATCTTATCAAGAGTTTTAAAGAAGATTGGAGGTCTTTTTAATGAATAACGAATTATTTAATAATTATAATCTTACTAATGAAGAAATAGAAAGCATAATAAACCAAATGGACTCATTTATAAATAATAATTGCTATGTTAATGGAAAATTTGATGAAGATTTGAAACAAGAAATATGTTTTAAAATTTTTATAAGTCTATCAAAAAATAGAAAAAAATAATTAAAATGTCCAAAATAATTCTTGTCATGAAGTCCTTATTATTAGAAGAATATAAAAATTCTTCTGGTATGTTGCACATTGACAAGTAAATATACATTTGTTAGATACAAATCTCTTGCTAAACTTATTGGGCTTAAAATGTCTATAATATATTGAAGTTTGCCACTTCAAAGAATTGGTAAGAGTGAAACACCTGCGTAGTCATAGTTCGAGCGTTGAAGTAATATTTAATATGTTATGATCCGTCGCAAGCCTTGAGCGTAGGTTCGACATAGTCGGACAAGTACCTGAAATAGCAAAATGTATTGGGGACAATACAAGGTGAACAAGTGGAGTAGTGTAGCAACCTACCATCTAATATATTCCCACAAGTTAAGGGATGTCGAGGACAAATATTAACTAATATCCATATAAAATATAAATGAGTAAATATAAAAAATGTAGGAGAATTTTATAGTTCTCCTATATTTTAATATAAAGAAGGTATAAATTATGTTAGATATTATTTCAATGACTATATTGATAATTTTTATGATATTGTTCGGTTTAATTGCTATTTTTATTATTATCGGAGGAAACATGAATAAATCTGAAGAAGAACAAAGGATGGAAGATGAAGAACAACTTCAATACTTAAAAAAATATAATGAAAAGAAATTTAATAAAAGACACAAAAACAAAAAATAGTCAAGAGTGCAAATTTGAAAAATAAAAAAATTTGCACCTTTTTTTTTCTAATGAAAATGTGCTAAATTGATGACAAACAAAAATATTTACAAGAAAGAAGGTTTTAAGTATGTCTTTTTTAAATAAGCAAAAAGAAAGTCCTGAATTTCTTAATAATTTTTTAAAATATAAAAGATATATTGAATCTGGCGCACAAACAACAACTGATGAAACTTATTATGATTTAAAAACTTTGTTTAGATTCGTTAAATTATTTTTATATGACAATAAAAAAGTTGAAACAATAACTAGAGAAGAATTCAAAGAAATACAAATAATAGATGTAACAATTGAAGATTTATCTAAAATAAGAAAAACAGATTTAAACGATTATATGTTTTTTCTAGCAAATAGACTTGAAAATGATAGTAGAACAAGAAATAGAAAATTAGCTTCAGCAAAAAGACTATATGAATATTTAGAAGTAAATAATCTTATACAAAGCAATCCTACTTTAAATATGGAGTGTGCTAGAACTAATAAAAGACTTCCAGTACATTTAAGCCTTTCTCAAAGTAAACAGTTACTATCAAATACAATAAATTCAGATGTACGATACAGGATAAGAAATTATGCAATTACTTGTATTTTCTTAAATTGTGGATTAAGACTTTCTGAATTAGTTGGGATAAATCTTTCTGATTTAAAAATTGATAGTAGTGAGAAAACAGTAAGAATTCATGGCAAGGGAAATAAAGAAAGAATTTTATATTTAGATGATGCAGTTTGTGAAGCTATTGAAACTTATTTAGAAGTTAGACCACAAATTGGAAAAGATAATATTGATTACAATGCTTTATTTTTAAGTTCAAGAAATAAAAGAATCTCTCAAAGAGCCGTACAAGTTATAATAAAAAATGAACTTAATGAACTATTTAAAGATGCAGATGAAAGAGAAAAGAAGAAATATCACACACATTCATTAAGACACACAAGTCCAACTTTACTATACGAAGAAAACAATGTGAATATTTTTGTTTTAAAAAAGATTCTAGGACACGAATCCCTAGAAGCTACTCAAATATACACTCATGTTTCAGATAAGAAATTAAAAGAACTTATGATGAACTTTAATATTTTAAATAGAGAGGAGCAAGCATAAATGAATACTGAACTAAAAGCACCAAAATTTGTTGAAGAATTTGCAAATTACTTGGTGGCAATTAGAAATCCATCACAAGTATATATAAATAATATGAAAGTTACTATTGAACAATTTTTAGAATTTATAAATATACACAAATTTAAAAACAAATATAATTCTATAAATGAAATGAGTTTAAATGACATTAGAAGCTTAAATAATAGTGATATATATAGCTTTATATTCTTTTTAGCGGAATCTCACTATAAGAATAATTCAAGAGTTGTTAAAATTGAACATTTAAGAACTTTCTTTGACTATCTTTTTAGAATTGAACACTCAATTTTTAGAGAACCTTTTAAGAAAATACATAGTGAAAGAAAAATTGATAAAAAACTTCCAAATTACTTATCATTAGAAGAAGCCAAAAGACTTATAGATTTATATAAGAATAGTACAAATCCAATTGAAATTCGAGATAGTGCTATGTTACATATCTTTTTAAATTGCGGTCTGCGACTCTCTGAAATTAAAAACTTAAATATAGAAGATATCAATCTAAATGATGATAAATTTACTATTATAGGTAAAGGAAATAAAGAAAGAACAAATTACTTAAATGATATAACTAAAGAAGCTCTGCTTAAATATTTGAATATTAGAGATAATTCACATGATAAGGGGCGAAACAATCCATTATTTCTAACAGATTATGGATTCAGAATGAGTGTAACGACAATTAAAAAAATTGTTAAAAGAGCATACAGAAAAGCTAATCTTGATGAAAATATATATTCAGTTCATACTTTAAGGCACACTTGCGCAACAATTCTTTATAAAGCAGGCTGTAATATTAGAACAATACAAGAATTACTAGGACATGTTCAAATTGATACAACTGAAATATATACCCACTTACATGATCAAGAAGTAATGGATGTTATGCTTAACCACCAATTAGCACAATATAAAATAGCCGATGCTCTTGCTTATTGTGCATAGAAAGAATATAATAAGGAGGAACTCATGAAAGAATTTGATGGAAAATTCGACACTAACAATATTCATTCAGTAGAACTAAATCTACTAGATGGACAAGTCGAAATTATATTAAGAGCTTTAGAGTTATATGGCTATAACCTGGATTATATGTTAAATAGTAATGATTCTTCAGATGACACAAGACAAGAAAAGCTTGCTTTATTAAAATATACTTATGAACAAGTATTAGCAACGCAAGCAGAGCAAATTGAAAGCAAGAGTAACAATACTGAAAACATACCAGAGTTTGGTAAAATACTAATAAAAGATGGTATAAAGAATAATGAAATAGACTTCAAATTAAATGTTGGATAAATTTCAATTTCAGCCAAAATAGGAAGAGTAGGAGAGAGGGGCTGTTTTGAAAATTATAGATTAAAAATAAAAAGATAAATATAAATAATATAAATGTAAATTTTTCAAAACAAAATCTTTTAATTCTACTAAATATACAAAAAATATTTCTAAAAAATTTTTATAGAACAAAATCATAAAATATAAAATATAATTTAAAATAAAATTAAAATTAAAATAAAATTTTGAAATTTGTAATTTTTTAAATTAAGATTTTAATTTTGCGCAATGTGAAATTTATAATAATTTTATACAAACAAAAAATTCAAACCGAACATTTGTATAAAATGATTTTTGATAATATTTTATTGATATAATTAATAATTATTTTATAAATTTTTAAGGATTGACTTTAATTATTAAACTAATAATATTATTTATAAATTAGACACTTCAAAATCGTTTTTAAGACATTTTTATATAAAGTCAAACAAATTATATGTTTAAAATTTAAAACCTAAATATATAATTTATAAGAAATATTATATAAAGCTAGTGAAATATTGATAAATCAGGTATTTCTAAAATATGCAAAAAATGGTCAAAAAAACGACGCACGAGAATCGATTTTAAGGCGTTTTTATTTTAAAGACATATAGTTTGTTGTTGCAAAAATACGGCAAATATAGTGATTTGAAGATTTTAGAGATTTTTGTAAAATTTTAATATAAAAAATAATTTGAATATAAAATTATAAAGGATAAATTATAAAATCAGTTAAGATTCAATTATGAATTGAAATAAGATAAAAAATCTGGAACAAGACTAACATTATTACAATATTATATATATAAAGTAATAACATCAGTCAAACGATATTTGATAGCAAGCTATAAGAGGGTTGTAATTAAAGTGGTTGTAAGGCATTAAATGGTATGCCTATATATTTTACTCCTACGCCTTATTGCGCAAAACTTTGATTTTGTGCAATAAGATATTTATATTTTAAGGCATCTTCTATGCCCTAAAATATAAATATCTATTAATAATTATTCTATTTTGCATTTTTTAAAAAATATGACATTTTATCTAAAAATTCATTATTATTTTTTGTTGAAATCATTTGTGTAATTAATTCTTCAGTAACATCTGCAACAGACATTGTTGACATTGCTTTTCTTAATGCAAATACTGTTTCTAATTCTTTTGGCTCTAACAATAATTCTTCTCTTCTTGTTCCAGATTTATTTATATCAATTGCTGGGAAAATTCTCTTTTCTGATAATTTTCTATCTAAGTGAACTTCCATATTACCAGTACCTTTAAATTCCTCAAATATAACATCATCCATTCTGCTTCCTGTTTCTATTAAAGCTGTAGCAAGAATTGTTAAACTTCCTCCATTTTCTATGTTTCTAGCAGCTCCGAAGAATTTTTTAGGTTTATGTAATGCACTTGGATCTAAACCACCTGATAATGTTCTTCCAGAAGATGGGATAGATAAGTTATATGCTCTTGCTAAACGGGTAATACTATCTAATAGTATTACTACATCTTTCTTTTGTTCAGTTAATCTCTTAGCTCTTTCTAGTACCATTTCTGCTACTTTAACATGATGCTCAGGCAATTCATCAAAAGTAGAATATATAACATCTCCTTTAATACTACGTTTCATGTCTGTAACTTCTTCTGGACGTTCATCTATTAAAAGCACTATCAATTCTATTTCTGGATTATTTGTTGTAATGCTGTTTGCTATTTTCTTTAATAATGTAGTTTTTCCAACTTTAGGTGGAGCAACTATCATTCCCCTTTGACCTTTTCCAATTGGTGACATTAAGTCAATAATCCTCATTGCATATTCATTGGGAATTGTTTCTAATCTAATTCTTTCGTCTGGATAAATAGGAGTCAAATCATCAAATTTTTGTCTTCTATATGCTTTTTCTGGTGCCTCACCATTAACTTCTCCAACATAGATTAATGCAGGGAATTTTTCACCCTCTTTTGGTAACCTCGCTATTCCTTTTATTTTATCGCCTTTATCTAATCTAAATCTTCTAATTTGTATTGGAGATATATACACATCTTTCGGGGTAGACAAGTAGTTTTCTCCTCTTAAAAATCCATATCCATCTGGTAATACCTCTAATATTCCTTCAACAATTTGATCATCTGCATTTGTTAACTTATATGTACCATTCAAAGGCTCAGCAAGAGTGCTTGTTGTTACATCTGTTTCAACATAATCTCCATTATATTCTATTTCTCCAATAGTTTGCTTATTTTCTATTTTTAATAGTTCATCTACAAGTTCTTCTTTTTTCAACTTTGAAGTATTTTTTATTCCTTTTTCTTTTGCAAGTTGACGTAATTCTACTAATGTATAATTTTCTAAATCCATATAATTTCCCCCATTATTAAATTTATATAAAAAGACAAAATAAGCTTGTCCTTGTTTTTTAGTTTATTTGACTAATTCTTTGGATTTTAAAGTTAGAATTAAAATAATTGAATAAATATAAATTGTGTATGATAATGAGAAAGTAGTTAAACCTTCTCATTATATAATTCCGTTTATTAGTATATAAATTATTTACTGATATCTATGTATACTTTTTCATTTGGCAAATACATATCTAGCTTTTCCCTAGCTACTTCTTCAATATATTCTTTTGAATTTATATTAGATTTTGTTTCAAGTAACTGTTCCTTTTTTTCTTCTTCAGCAGAAATCTGTTCTGCATATCTTTTACTATCTGCTTGATAAGCGTTTAACTCTTTTTGTTGAATAAAAAATGTATAAACTACATAAAATAGTATACCAATAATTATAATCCTTTTTAAAGTTATTTTTTTGTTTTTCATCTGTATTTTCATTCCTTAATCAATTTCTTGTAGTATTATATCACACTATAATTATTTTTTCTACAAATTTCATAAAATTCCTTCTTTTTCTTGCAATTTAATTTTATTTTTTTCTTTTTTCTTCTTAATTTTTGTCATATTTTGAAATATTTTTTTGAAAAATGTAGATATTTTTTGTGCCGAATATTTTATAGGGTTAATAAGTAAAAAATTTAATATTTTTAAAATTAAGTTTAACGGATAGGATATTAGCTTTTTAATAAATTTTATTAGAATAACAGAACATTGCACAATATATTTGCTAAATATTAGAATATATATTAATACTCCTAATGTAATTCCAACAAATATATAACTTCTAATTTCTCCATTATTAAATTTAAATATAGAAAATAATATAACAAAACCTGCTAATATCCAAAACAAAATATCTTGCAAGGTTGTTAGCCAATCAGCTGTTTTAAAACTCCTACGTAATATTCTAAAAATATCAAATAAAACACCTATAACTATTCCTGTAGCTGTAAAAGCAATTAAGCAAAGTAGTTGTTCCATTTTAAACTCATTCCCTTCAATTTGAGATTGACGTAGTTAAATTTCTAATTATTTTTCAACGATCTTATTTAAAAATTTTGCCTAAAAGTCCTCCACCCTTCTCCATGCTATCTTTTTCACTATATGCAAGTTGATATATCGTGCCATCTATTGTCACTTCAGATGTATCTAAGCTTAATTTATTTATTCTTAAATTTTCTCCTTTTACTGTAAGTAAACCTAACTCAGTTTCTAAAATAACTATTTGGTCATCAAAACTAAGTACATCTAATACTCCTGTAATGTTTAATTTTTCCCTATTTTCTAAAACAATATTTTGAATAACATTTGTCATGCTTGACATTGATTTTCTTTCTTCTAATGGCATATTCATCACTCCTTAAAAACAAGTCTATTTATATATATTCAGATCTTGTCTCATTTAGAACAAAAATAAAGGAAAGTATTTATTACTTTCCTACAATTGTTCCTATTTCATTATTAAATGTATTTTTAACTATTATTTTTACGCCATATTTCTTAGCTAATACTACACACCTATCATGTAAAACTTTAGCTCCATTTTTAGCCATTTCTTCCATATCATCATAAGAAATATAATTCAACTTTTTAACATTTTTATACTTATATGGATCTTTATCATAAACGCCATTCGTATCTGTAAAAATATAACATTCTTTCTGCTCTAAAGCAGCTGCAATTGCTATTGCTGTTGTATCTGAGCCATTTCTTCCTAATGTTGTTATATTATTATTTTCGTTTATTCCTTGAAAACCTGTTACAACCACAACATCATTATTTGCTAATTCGCTCCAAATCATTTTAGGATATATGTCTTGAATTTTAGCTTCTGTATAATTTGAGTCAGTTACTATTCCAGCTTGCCATCCTGTTAATGAAACAGCTTTATAGCCTAAGCTATGTAATAATATTGCAAACTTGCTACATGCCATTTGCTCTCCAACAGACATTAAAGCATCTAATTCTCTTTTATTTGGCTTATCTGTCAATTCTTTTGCTTCTTTTATTAAATTATCTGTTGTTTTACCTTGCGCTGATAAAATAGCAACTACCTTTTCCCCACTTTCTAAAAATGAAATAGTCTTTTGCGCAGCTAGTTTTAGCTTATTAGTATCAGCAATTGAGCTTCCTCCAAATTTAATTACTTTCATAAGAACCACTAATCCTTATATAAAAAATACAAGCCAATTTAATTTTAAATTCGACTTGTATATAATATGTTTATTAAACTTTTTTGTTACTTTTCCAAATTAAATTTTAAATAACTATCAATAAATCCATTTAAATCTCCATCCATTACAGCTTGAACATTTCCAACCTCATAATTAGTTCTATGGTCTTTTACTAAAGTATATGGGCAAAATACATAAGAACGAATTTGGCTTCCCCATGCAATATCCATTTGTATACCTTTTAATTCTTCAATTGTATCTTTTTGTTCCTTTTCCTTTAAATTTAATAGTTTAGATTTTAGCATTTTCATTGCAGTATCTCTATTTTGAAATTGTGAACGTTCAGTTTGACATGCTACAATAATTCCTGTTGGAATATGTGTTAGTCTTACTGCAGATGATGTCTTATTTATATGTTGACCACCTGCACCAGACGCCCTATAAACATCCATTTTTATATCGTCAGGGTTGATATCTAATTCAATATCATCTGTTATTTCTGGTAAAACCTCAACAGAAGCAAAAGATGTATGTCTTCTTCCACCTGCATCAAATGGTGAAATTCTAACTAATCTATGTACTCCCATTTCGCCTTTTAAGTATCCATAAGCATAATCACCATTAACAGAAAATGTAACACTTTTTAGCCCTGCTTCCTCACCTTCAAGATAATCAAGTTCTTTTACTTCATAACCATTAGCATTTGCCCATCTTGTATACATTCTATATAACATTTCAGCCCAATCTTGAGCCTCTGTTCCTCCTGCACCTGGATGAATGGTTAGGATTGCATTATTGTTATCATACTTTCCAGATAATAAAGTAGTTATTTCCAACTTTTCTATGTCTTTTTCCAATGTATATGAAGACTTCAATAATTCTTTAGCTAATTCTTCATCTTCTTCAGCTTGTAAAAGCTCACTCATTTCTAACAAATTATTAAGTTCATTATTTAATTTTTTAAATACTTCTACTTTTGATTTTAAACTATTAATTTGTTTTAAAATTTTTGAACTATTTTCTGTATTATTCCAAAAGTCATTTTCAGTTGTTTTACTTTCTAA
>CAKOVG010000027.1 GCA_934121875.1 uncultured Clostridia bacterium | reverse complement strand
AATGAATATTTTCTACCAGTCATTTTTTCAAAGTCTTTGGCAACTTCTAAAATAACTTTTTTAGCATTTCTCATTGCCTCAGCTTGTTGATATTTATGCTCAAATAAATATGATTGAACATCTAGTGGACCAACAGCAATTGGCTCTTTATCATTTAATAAATAATGCTCAGGTTTATATGTTCCAACAAATTCTTTAACTTTATCATCTTCAAGTAATTCAATATTTTCAATTGAATGAGAAGTAATAAACCCATCTTGACATACCATTAAAGGTAATAAAACATCTTTATTTTCAGCAATTCTATGAGCCATAATTAAGTTGTCATATGCTTCTTGATTATTTTCAGAAAATAGCATAATCCAACCAGCATCTCTTACACCCATTGCATCTGAATGGTCATTGTGAATATTTAATGGTCCTGAAACAGCTCTGTTCACTAAACTCATAACAATAGGAAGTCTTAAGCTAGACGCAATATATATCATTTCCCACATATATGATAAACCATTAGCAGAAGTTGCAGTCATAGCTCTTGCACCAGCAGACTCTGCACCAACACAAGCACTCATAGCACTATGTTCACTTTCAACAGCAACAAATTCTGTATCTACAGTGCCATTACTAACAAAAGTAGAAAAATATTGAGGTATTTCTGTTGAAGGTGTTATAGGAAAGGCAGCTACAACATCTGGATTTATTTGTTTCATAGCAATAGCAGCAGCTTCATTTCCACTTAATCTTTCTCTAATTCCCATACTATAATCTCCTTTACTCAGTCATTTCAATGGCATGGAATGGGCAAACTTTAGCACACACTCCACAACCTTTACAATAATCATAATTAAAATCTTCACGCTTCCCATCTTTATTCACAGGAATAGCATCATCAGGGCAAACAGGAAAACATAAACCACACTGAGTACATTTTTCAGATATGTAAATAGGCTTAACGCTTCTCCAGTCACCTGTTTTAAATTCTCTAGCATTACCAGCTTCATAAATATTACCAGCAATAGTCATATCACAAGCTGGAGTATTTTTATCAATCATTTAAACCATCCTTTCTAAAACTTATTAACTTCTTTTAAAGCCATTTCTAAAGCTTTCATATTTCCATCAATAACTTCAGGTTTTTTAGCAAATTTGTGTTTAAAAGAACCTTCCATATCAGCTAAAAAGTCTTTTTCTTCAATTACTCCACTTACTTTTACAATTGCAGCAAGCATTGGAGTATTTGGAAAATATTTACCTAAAGTTTCTAATGATACCTTTCTTGCGTCAATAGTATAAATGTCTCCAGTATATCCATTAAGCAAGTGTTTCAATTCATCTCCACTTTTTGTAGTATTTATAACTATTGCACCATCAGATTTCAAACCAGCAGTCACATCAACAGCTTCTAATAAACTATCATCAACAACTACTACATAATCTGGTTCATATATATTACTATGAATACGGATTGGTGTATTACTTATACGGTTATATGCAGTAATAGGGGCACCCATTCTTTCTGGACCATACTCAGGAAAACCTTGAATATATTTACCAGTATTAAAAGCAGCATCTGCAAGTAAAAGAGAAGCTGTTTTTGCACCTTGACCACCTCTACCATGCCATCTAATTTCAATTAAATCTCTCATAGCTAAAAGTATTCCTCCTTAAATATTTTTCAAATACTATTTTATTCTTAAATATGCATAATGTCAAGAAAAAATTGGGGATAATATAGATAATAAAAACATTGACAATAATCAATTTTTTTATTATTATATACATATAAAAAGTAAAGGAAAGTGATAATATGCAAATGAAAAGTAAAATTAAAAGTGAAAGAGGTGTAATGACTGCATATGTTACAACAATGGTATTAATGTTCACAATAATACTATCTGCTTTAATATCAGTTGCAATATCAGTTAGAAAAGGTGAAGTAGGAACACTTGTAAAAATAAAAGAGGTATATGAGCAAGATGAAAGCAATAAACAAACAATATACGAGGAACAAAAAAAGTATGTAAATAGAATAGAAGGTTATCAAGATAACACTGTAACTGTAAAAGACTTAAAAGGAAACAAAGTAGTAGTTCCAGGAGGATTTAAAATATCTGCTGATTCTGGAAAAACAGTACAAGAAGGAATAGTAATAGAAGACAAAGACGGAAACCAATTTGTATGGGTGCCAGTAAGTAATATAAATGGAGATGGAAGCAATAAAATAATAAAAGATGATGGGAGTGAAGTAGAAATAACATTAGGAAGATATACATTTGCAACTACTAGCCCAGGTACACCAACATTAGTACAAAAAGGGTCAGAATATGCAGAAACAACAATTGCAAAAGCAACAGCAGGCACACTAGATACAAAATATAAAGTAAGAGATTACTTCTATGAATTAAGTGATTATAGAGTATCAAATGAACAAACTGATACAACAGGAACAAATACAACAGCTAAAAATTTGAAAAATTTTATAGAAAAAACAAACACTAATAAAGGATTTTATATAGCACGTTATGAAGCAAGTTATGGAAGTGGATATAACGCATCAGGAACCACAACAGAAGAAAAATATGGTAGTGCAAAACCATTATCAAAAGCATCAACGGCAAATAGTACAACTGCTATGAATTATGTAGAAGGAACACTATGGAACTTTATAAATCAAGGGCAAGCATCAATAGTAAGCCAAAACATGTATAAAAATGACAGCTATGTAGAAAGTGATTTAATAAATAGTTATGCATGGTATACAGCAATAGTATATATACAAGCAATGGGAAACACAAACTATATTAATCAAATAGATGGAAGTGGAACATTGAAGAATACAGGAACTACAGAAGATCAAAAATGCAAAATATTTGATGTATCTGGAAATTTGGTAGAATGGACTACAGAATATAGCTCTTATGTAGTTAATGGAAATGCTGGTGTTTGTACAGCTAATGGGGGTGCTTATAGTTCTTCTACATACTATACAAATACAAAGTTTGCTTTAGTTACTACTCATAGTTATCCTGATTTATCGTTTCGCCCAATACTCTATATAAATAATTAAAAAATAAAATATGCTAAAATTATTTAGCATATTTTATTTTTTACACACTATACATTGCTTTTTGTCCAAATCTGTTATATAATACAAAATGTTAAAATATTGCATTTTTAAAAATAAAATATCCAAAATTAAGGAGGAAATCATGGGAGAAGTTATAGTAATTACATCTGGAAAAGGTGGAGTTGGAAAAACTACAACTACAGCAAATGTCGGTTCCGCTTTAGCATTAAGAGGGAAAAAGGTAGTATTAGTTGATACTGATATTGGCTTAAGAAATCTTGATGTTGTAATGGGGCTAGAAAACAGAATAGTATATGACATAGTAGATGTTGTAGAGGAAAAATGTAAATTGAGACAAGCTCTTATTAAAGATAAACGTTTTGAAGAGCTATTTTTACTTCCAGCAGCTCAAACAAGAGATAAAAGTGCAATAAATGAAGAACAAATGAAACAATTAACACAAAAATTAAAAGAAGAATTTGACTATATTTTAATAGATTGCCCAGCAGGAATAGAACAAGGCTTTAAAAATGCAATTGCAGGAGCAAATAGAGCAATTGTAGTAACAACAGCTGAAATATCAGCAATTCGTGACGCAGATAGAATTATAGGGTTATTAGAAGCCTCTGAAATCAAAAATCCTGAACTAGTTATAAATCGTTTAAGACCTAATATGGTTAAAAAAGGTGAAATGATGGAAGTTGAAGATATAGTAGACTTATTATCAATTGACCTAATAGGTGTTGTGCCAGATGATGAATATATTATAACACAAACTAATAAAGGAGAGCCAGTTGTTACAAACCATAAAGCACCATCAGGAAAAGCATATACAGAAATTGCAAGCAGAATATTAGGAGAAAATGTAGAAATTACAATACCAGGAAAAAAGGAAGGTTTTTTTGGAAAAATAAAAAAAATCTTTAAAAAATAATACATACGGAGGTAGAACATGTTTGAAAATATAATAAACTTTTTTAAGAATCTTGTAAAAAAAGAAAAGAGCAAGGAAAGCTCAGATACAGCAAAAGAACGATTACACTTAGTTTTAATGCAAGATAGAGCAAACGTATCTGCCGATTTCTTAGAACTTATGAAACAAGAAATTATAGAAGTAATAAAAAAATACATAGATGTTGATGAAAAAGAAATAGATGTACATTTAACAAATAAACCAAATGAAGATGGAACAGTAGGAGCACCAGCGCTATATGCAAACATTCCAATTGTAACAATAA
The DNA here is from genome assembly GCA_934121875.1 of uncultured Clostridia bacterium. Lineage (GTDB taxonomy): Bacteria > Bacillota > Clostridia > TANB77 > CAG-508 > CAG-273. Next base: position 6,714 of record CAKOVG010000027.1, on the reverse strand, counting down.
AAAATGAAGCGAGAAAAGTAAATGCTTCAAAACAAGAAACAGCTAACGAAAGCGAAAATATAGAAGAAGAGAAAAGCAATAATGAAGAAACACAACAAGAAGTTAAAGAAGAAAATGCTCAACCAAATAGTGAAACAGTTGAAGAACTAGCTAAAACTGATAATACAGAGCCAGACCCAAAAAAAGAAGAAAATACTGAGGAAAATAAAGGAGAAGAGAATAAAGAACCAAAAATAGAAGAAAATATTATAACATCAAATAATTGAATAGAGGATAAACATGAAAAAGAAGATGTTTAAAAATATTGAGTGGGGAATTCTAATATGTACAATAATACTACTAGCAATAGGGTTAGTTGCACTGTTTTCTGCCACTCAAAATTCAGATTATGATGAATTTAAAAAACAAATTATATGGATAGCTATTAGCATACCAGTAATGCTAATATTCATTTTTGTAGATTATGAAATGTTAGCTAAAATTTCCCCAATTATTTATGGATTAAGCCTTATGTCACTAGTTGCAGTATTGTTTACAGAACCAATAAATGGAGCAACTAGTTGGTTTGAAATTGGACCATTCTCATTTCAACCTGCAGAATTTGCTAAAATTGCAGTTGTACTATTTACAGCAACTGTTCTTGTTAGAATACAACAAAATGGAAAAGAAGAAATAAATAGATTTTGGAAATTAGTTATAATACTTGTAACAGTAGGAATACCCACTTTATTAATTATAAAACAACCAGATTATGGAACAGCATTAGCATTTTTATTTGCATTAGTGTTTATGCTATATGTAGCAGGAATAAACAAAAAATATATTATAACAGCTATATTACTAGTAGTTATATTCATACCATTAGCGTACTTTTTTATACTCCCAGAACATGCAAAAGCAAGAATAGACGTATTTTTAAATCCAAATTTAGATCCAAGAGGAGACGGATACAATATAATACAATCAAAATTAGCTGTTGGAGCAGGGCAAATATTTGGTATGGGATTATTTAAAGGAAATCAAACTCAACTAGGCTACCTATATCCAAAAACTACAGACTTTATATTTGCAGTTATAAGTGAGGAAATGGGCTTTGTTGTTGCAGGTGCAATAGTGGTAATATATGTAATTCTTATAACAAAGTCAATACAAGTGGCCAAAACAGCTAAAGACGACTTAGGCTCATATTTAGCTACAGGAATAGTTGGAATATTTTTCTTTCATATGTTAGAAAACATAGGAATGACAATTGGACTTTTGCCTATTACAGGAATACCACTTCCATTTGTAAGCTATGGAGGAAGCTCAATGCTCACAAATCTAATACTAATAGCAATTTTACTAAACATAAGTGCTAGACGCAAAAAAGCAATGTTTATAGAATAAAGTTTTTTACGTGCACAAAGTAGCAACAGCGGCATGATATATATTTTTCTGTGCTTTAGTCGAAGAAAAATATATATCATGCGCAAGCGACGTTGCGGAAGAGAGTAGCGTAAAATAGTAAAGGTAGAAAATGTAAGATGTACTTAAAAGAACTAAAAATAGGAAATGTAAAACTAAAAAATAACATACTACTAGCCCCAATGGCAGGAATAACTAACCTACCTTTTCGTTTAATATGCGAAAAATTTGGAGTTCGGTTTAGCATATACAGAAATGGTAAGTAGTAAAGGACTGTTCTATAATGATGAAAAAACAAAGTTATTATTAAATACAGAAAATGAGCAAATACCAGTAGCTGTACAAATATTTGGAAATGATATTGAAGCAATGTCATATACAGCAAAAGAACTAAGTAAAACTTCGCCAATAATAGATATAAATATGGGATGCCCTGCACCAAAAGTAGTAAAAAATGGCGATGGAAGTAAGTTATTGTTAAACCTAGAACTAGCAGGAAATATTATTGAAACAGTTGTTAAAAACTCTAAAGTACCAGTAACACTAAAAATGAGAAAAGGATGGGATGATAACAACATTGTAGCAGTAGAATTAGCAAAAATAGCACAAGAAAAAGGCATAAAAGCAATAACTATACATGGAAGAACACGAGAACAATTTTATACAGGAAAAGCAGACTGGGAGATTATAAAACAAGTAAAACAAGCAGTAAATATACCAATAATACGGAAACGGAGACATAAAAACTAAAGAAGATGCATTAAAAATGTTTGAACAAACTGGTGTAGACGCAATAATGATAGGAAGAGCTAGTATAGGTAATCCATGGATATTTAGAGAAATTCAAGAATATTTAACTGGTCAAGAAATAACACCTGTATCGAATGAAGAAAAGTTAAAAACAATATTAGAACATATAGATTTACAAGTTAAATATTTAGGAGAAAATACAGGAATAAAAGAAATGCGAAAATATATGAGCTACTATTTAAAAAATTTACCAAATGCAACACAAATGCGTCAAAAAATAAATCAAATAGAAACAAAACAAGAACTACAAAATTGCATAATTATATATTTTAAAAATATATAAAGCATAAGTGAACCTATTCACTTATGCTTTTACTATTATTATATAATTCATCTGGACATATATCAGATCCGTTAAGCCAACTGATTGATAGACCATCAATTTTTACAGTATTAAATAAAGCTTTATCATTTAATTGCTCAAAAGCTTTATGCGTTAAATAAGGTTTTACATCAAAAATTTTCTTTTCTCCATTTTCAAATGTAACCAATAACATATAATCTTCTAAAGGTTTTACATCTATAGCTCTAGGTCGCATAAAATCACTCCAATCCTTTTATTTTTAAAATTTCACCATCATTATTATAACAATACCAAGTTGCAATTAACTCATCATTATGTATTTCCATCCAAGCTTGGACTAGTCTCAATTGTTTCAATGGCAAATTACCATTTATAACAGTGCCATCGAGCGATAAAGAAGCTTCGTATTCATTGTATTTTACATGAATATGTGGTTTGTTGTGGTGTCCTCCTAATTCTTTATATAGATAAATAAGAATACCATAGAACTGCGAAATTAAAGGCATGTATACACCTCCTTTATTATAACATTTTATATAATTAGTTTCAATGAAATTAAACAGAAAAAAATAATTTGAATAAAAAGCTATAGATGTAATACTTAAATAATAAAACAAATGTAAATAAATGTCAACAAAAAATGTGTGCTAAAATACAACAATATTTGACATGAATACTTTTATACAAAATGAATATAAATTACATTAGGAGTTGATAGTATGAAAAATAAAATAATTTTTAAAATTACCATTGCAATTGCAGTTATAGCAATAATTGCAATAATAATTTACTTTTTTTCTGAAAAAGTTAATAAAAATTTTAAAATGGGAAATAATTTAAGTAACAAAACAAATCAAGAGATTGAAGAATATATTTTAAACATTAGCTCATATGAAGCAGAAATAGGAGTAGAAGTTGAAACAAATAAGAACAAAACAAAATATAAAATAAAGCAAAGTTATTCTGCACCTAATATAGAAAAACAAACAATTATAGAACCAAGCAACATAAGTGGTCTTGAAACAGTATATGATGGAAATACACTAAAAATAAACAACACAAAATTAAATTTATCTACTGTATACCAAAATTATCAGTATATGACAGAAAACTTTTTATGGCTAAATTCATTTATAGAAGACTATAAAAACTCTAGCAATAAAAAACTTTACGAAGAAAACAACATGATAGTTATGGAAGTAACACCACAAAATAATAACCAATATGTTTCTTTAAAAAAGCTATTTATCGACAAAATAACTGGAAAAATTACAAAAATGATAGTACAAGATAAGAACCAAAAAAATCTAGTTTACATATTATATAATGAGATAAAGATAAATAGTTTAAAAAAGGAAGAAGTACTTGCATTTAAGCTAAATAATCTTTCTGCAGTACAGTATTAATAAACAAATATCTGCTGAAAACTATATCTTTATTTTTGCTAATCCTTAAAATATATCAAAACTGGAAGAATATTGGGAGTGAAGAAAATGGTAATAAAAAGAGGAGATATGTTTTATGCAGACTTAAGCCCAGTAATTGGTTCTGAACAAGGTGGAGTAAGGCCAGTAATAATAATACAAAATGATGTTGGAAATAAACATAGCCCAACTGTTATAGCAGCAGCTATAACATCACAAACAGGAAAAACAAAACTACCAACTCACATTGAAATTGAACCAGAAAAAAGTGGACTAAAAGCAGATTCTGTAATATTAACAGAACAGATAAGAACAATAGATAAAAGTAGATTAAAGGAAAAAATAGGACATATTGACGATAATTATATAATGTCACAAATAAATAGCGCTTTAGGAGTAAGCTTTGGATTAGAGTAAAAAATGTCAAATTTGACATACAATTTTACTTGCAAAATGCAGCTAAATGTAGTATAACAATACTAACTTAGTTGCATTTTTGCAATAATTATTTTCAAAATAATATTTTAATTAATTCTAAATTTTTATCAATAGATTTTTATTTCAAACTACAAATTATTTAAAAGTATATTCAAATCTATATAATTAAAATTAATAATTTTAAATCTAAATAATTTTAAACATTTAAAAATCTATATATTAAATTTCCAAACCAAGAAAAAATAAAATAGCAAGAAAGGTAGGTGTATTTTTAGCAAAAAAATGCAACTAAAATATATAAATTAGAAGGAGAAAAAAAGCCTATGACAGAAAATCAAATAGGAAATAATGAAATATTAAAACCAAAAAACGATATAGTATTTCAAACATTATTTACAAGAGGAAAAGAAAAAATTACAAAAGATTTATTGGAAAAGATTTTAAAGATAAAAATACATAAGCTAGAATTGGACAAGAGTAAAGACTTATTAAATGAAAACAAAAGCGACAAAAATGGTAGAGTTGATTTAAGAGCAATAATAAATGACAATATAGAATGTGACATAGAAGTTCAATTATCAACACATGATAAAATGATACCAAGATTTTTGTTGTATTGGGCAAAGATGTATAGTGCAAATTTAAAAGTAGGAGATGATTACAACAAATTACGAAGAACAATAAGCATAATAATTGTGGATGGAGAATTACCGGAATTTAAAGGAATAAGAAAATCACAGACAAATTGGCAGGTACGAGAAGAAGAATATAAAAGCATTATCTTGACAAGTTATTTAGAGATTTGTATAATAGAATTGCCGAAAGCGATAAGAGAGTATGAAACAAATAAGGAAAATGGAGCATTGCAATGGATGATGTTCCTAAATGATCCGGAAGACAAGGAGGTAACGAAGATAATGGACGAAAATGAAAATATAAAAGAAGCAAGAGAAGAACTAGACCGAATAAGCCAAGATGATCTTTTGAGAAGAATGGCCTTCAAAGCTGAATTGGAGAGAATGGATAGAAATCAAATGATGAAAGAAGCAAAGAGAGATGGAATAAGTGAAGGAATTGAAAAGGGCGTTGAAAAAGAAAAAATACAAATAGCTAAAAATATGTTAAAAGAGAAAGCAAGTATTGAATTTATAATAAAGGTTACAGGCTTAACAAAAGAAGAAATAGAAAAATTAAAATAGTCAAAAAACTCACACTTAGTAAGTTAGGTGTGAGTTTTAATAATTTTTATCTATATGAATTATTATTTTTTGTAAAGCCTTTTTACTTTTTCCAGATAATAAACCAAAATATTCTTGTAATTTAGTATCTAAAGTAGGATCTGTTGAAGTATATAAACCATGAAACAAATTGTTAGGAGTTATTTCTAAATAATTGCATAAATTTAATAAGGTAGTAATACTACCAACATTTCTACTATTTTCAATATTTCTTAGTAAATCAATTGAAATATCTACTTTTTCAGCTAAAAACTCTTGAGTATAGCCTTTTCTTAATCTAGCTTTCTTTATATTGGGTCCAAGAACTTTAGCAATGTTTTGACCATTTAAAAGCAAAATAAACACCTGCCTATCTAAATATATTTTAATATACCATTGAGCTAATGGTTGTAAAAGTGAATAAAAATCATGTACGAATTTAAAAAAATAAAATACAATCAATATAAGTATGAACTAAACTAATATAAAATATTATAAAAAATGTAATTTTCAACAAAAACTATTGACAATTTTCAACAAGATTATATATAATCTTGTAAGAAAAAAATAAAGAAGGAGAGGAAAACAGATGAAGAAAAATTTTAAAAGCACAAAAGGTATTACATTAATAGCCCTAGTAATTACCATAGTAGTGTTACTAATTCTAGCAGGAGTAAGTATTAACACCTTATTCAGTGATAGCGGAATAATAAGTTCAGCATCAAAAGCAGGAACAAACTTTAAAATGCAAGCAGTAAAAGAGCAAATTGAAGCCACAAAATTAAGTTGGGAACTAGACAACATGACAGATAAACCAAAAACAATAAATGATTTTTGGTCAATGCTAGAAAGTGCAAACATTATAAATAGTGCAAAAGACAGTATAGAAGAACTAGGAGATGGCAAATATAATGTAGAAACAAAAGAGGGCTATATAGTAGAGGTAATAGTAACAACACCATCAGGAGGAAAAACAACAATAACAATAGGAAATATTGAAGAAAGCACAAACCCACTACCAAGAATATCAATAAAAGGAATAACAGCAACAAGTAGTAGCATAACAGTAAAAGTAGAAATAGCAAAAATAGAAAAAGGAAAAGCAACATACATGTAC
>CAKOVG010000026.1 GCA_934121875.1 uncultured Clostridia bacterium | reverse complement strand
TATATTATACAATACTTTAAATTAAATGACAAGTCACTGGAAAAAAATACAATTTTTTTGAGTGTTCGCTTGTTTTTTATAAAAAAATATTATATAGTATTAAATATAGGAAACAAACTTAACAAGCAGATGTGTGTTGCCACTTTACTACATAGTTTTTACTATGGGAAAGTGAGGTGGTGTTTATGGTAAATCTTTTACAATTCCTAATCATAGGATTTATAATTTCAATAACTATAAACATAACCTTATTAACAGTTATATACATAATTTGTACAAATAAGGAATAAATAAAAACACTACATTTTGCTTCGATACTGCAATGTAGTGTTTGCTAAAATATTGGCAACATACATTCTGTATGTTTGTTTCCTATATCATTATTATACATACTTTTTAGTATTTAGTCAATGCTTTTTGACGATTTTTAATTAGGACAAATTATTTTAGAGTAATTTAAATAAAAATTTTGATAAGAGGTAGTAAAATGATTGATTTGAAGCAAAATGTGCAATATGTAAAAAGTGTTGGACCAGCAAAAGTACCATTACTAAATAGCTTAAATATATATACAATTGAAGATATACTTACATATTTTCCAAGAGATTACGAAGACAGAAGCAAAACCAAGAACATAGCAGACTTGATAAATGGAGAAGAAGTTACAATACAAGCAACAGTAGTGTCAGAGGTTACTATAAATAGAATACGCAAAAATATGACAATTATAAAAGCTACAGTTGAAGACAATACAGGAAGATGCACAATAACGTGGTTTAACCAAACATATATTAAACAGCATATAAAAAGAGGTGAAACCTACAAATTTTTTGGAAAAGCCATAAATGAATTTAACCACTTTGAAATGAGAAGCCCCGTATTTGACAAAGTAGATACATCAAAAAATACAGGAAAAATAATGCCGATTTATCCAACTACATATAAACTATCTCAAACATCAATTAGACAAGCAGTAGAAAATGCTTTAAACATGGTAAACGGAAAAATAGAAGAATCTTTACCAGACTATCTTTTAAATGAATACAATCTATTAGATTTGCAAAATAGCTTAAATCAAATACATTTTCCAACAGATATGGAACATAGAATGCAAGCTAGAAAACGCTTAGTTTTTGAAGAACTATTAACAATGCAACTTGCATTATTAGAACTAAAAGGAAATAGTGAAAAAAATAAAGGAATTACATTTGACAAAAATGCAAAAATGTCAGATGTAATAAACTCATTACCATTTAAACTAACAAAGGCACAATTAAGAGTATTAGAAGAAATTGATGCAGACATGGAATCAGAAAAGCCAATGAACAGACTACTCCAAGGAGATGTTGGTTCAGGTAAAACAGTAGTAAGTATTATATCTGCATATAAAGCAGTAAAATCAGGCTACCAAGCAGCAATAATGGCACCAACAGCAATTCTTGCAACACAACACATGGAAGAGTTTAGCAAAATATTAGCACCGTTAGGCATAAAATGCGAACTTCTATTAGGAGCAACAACAGCTAAAAACAAAAAAGATATATTAGAAAGACTTCAAAATGGAAAAATAGATGTGTTAATTGGCACACATGCTTTAATAACAGAAAATGTTACATTTAAAAATTTAGGTTTAGTAGTAACCGATGAGCAACATAGATTTGGTGTAAAACAAAGAACTGCAATTGCGGCAAAAGGAAACAATCCAGATACTTTAGTAATGACAGCAACCCCAATTCCAAGAACATTAGCCTTAATACTATATGGAGATTTGGACATATCTATAATTGATGAACTTCCGCCAAATAGAAAGAAAATAGAAACATATGCAGTAACTAAAAGCATGGAAGAAAGAATAAACAATTTTATAAAAAAGAATATTAATGAAGGTAGACAAATATATGTAGTATGTCCACTAGTGGAAGAAAAAGAGGAAGAAGATGAAACTACAAAAGAACTAAAAGCTGTAAAAGAATGGACAAAAATATATAAAGAGCAAATTTTTCCTGAATACAGAGTTGAATGTGTATATGGAAAAATGAAAACAAAAGAAAAAGACGAAATAATGCAAAAATTCAAAAATGGAGAGATAGACATACTAGTATCTACTACAGTTATAGAAGTTGGAGTAAATGTACCAAATGCAAATATAATGGTAGTAGAAAATGCAGACAGATTTGGATTAGCACAGTTACATCAATTAAGAGGTAGAGTAGGAAGAGGTCAATATCAGTCATATTGTGTACTTAAATATAATAGTAAATGTTCACAAGTAGGAAAAGAAAGAATGAAAACAATGCAAGAGACAAATGACGGATTTGTAATTGCAGAAAAAGACTTAGAGCTAAGAGGAACAGGAGAATTCTTTGGAACAAGGCAACATGGAATTCCAGAATTCAAAATAGCAAACCTATTTGTAGATATGCCAATGTTAAAATCAGTACAAAGTGTAGCATTAAAAATTGAAAGTGAAGATAAAGGATTAACACAAGAGAAGAATAAGAGACTTAGAAAATTAGTAGACAATAAATTAAAACAAAGTGTTTCGCTATAAATCTTGACATTTACATAAAAAAGCAATATTATATATATGGTAAAAATAAGAAAGGAGAGGCCTATGTACACTCAAATGCTAACATCAAAAAAAGGTGGAGAACTTATAAGCTTTAAAGTAAACGGCGAAGAAAAAATACATCAAGGTGAACAATGTATGGACGAAAATGGCAAAATATATTGGAAAAGACATTCACCTGTATTATTCCCAATAGTAGGAAAACTAAAGAAAAACCAAACACTAATTGGTGGAAGAACTTATGAACTTTTGCAACATGGTTTTGCAAGAGATTTGGAATTTGAACCAATTACTAAACTAGACCACTTTCATTCTTATGTTTTAAAAAGTAATAAATATACCTTAACAAGGTACCCATATGAATTTGAATTATATAATACATATCGTACTGAGGAAAATAAACTAACTACAATATATAGAGTAGTAAATACAGGACTAATAAATTTACCTTTTGGAATAGGTGGACATCCTGCATTTAAAATAGATGCTAAGGAACTAAAAAAAGGAAATTACTATTTAGAGTTTGAAGAAGATGAGGAAAAAATTCACTTTTTATACTTAGTAGATGGACTAGTCGGAATAGACTATGCAAAAGATAGAATAGTAGATAAAAGAAAAATATTTATAGATTCACATACATTTGATAATGATGCATTGATTATGAAAGGAATAACATCAAATAAAATAAGCTTGAAAAACAAGGAAACTGGCAAAACATTATTAACTATGGATTTTACAGGTTTTCCATATTTAGCAATTTGGTCTAAACCAAATGCACCATTTATATGTATTGAACCATGGTATTCAACAGCAGATAGCGTAAAAAGCACAGGAGTGTTTACACAAAAACAAGATATTATTTCACTTAAACCAAATACTTCGTTTGAGTGCAAATATACTGTAGAATTCTTTTAGAGGTTAATTATGGGAAAAGTAATTTTAATAATAATAGGATTAATAATAGCAACAATTGGAGTAATATGCATTTTTGATGCAAGAATTATAACTAAAAAGATGTTTAGCTTTGGAGACCAAAATGAGGGTTCAACAGGGCTAAAAATATTAGGCTTTTTAGTGTCAATAACAGGTGCCTTAATCATATATTTTAATATATAAAGATTGCAATAATATTACAAATCTAGAATTTTATATAGTGCATTAAATTGGGCAAGTGAATTATAGAACTAGATAATTAAGACGGAGATTTTTGATTATTTCAAGATAGTCAAAAATCTCCGTCTTAACAGTCTATTAAAAAATATTGTAGATTTTTTGTGAATTTGTTGAATTAAATATCTTTTAAATATATAATAAACATATCATAAGACTGAAAGGAGAAATATAATGAAAATTACAAAAGTAGAAGGATTAGCTAATATTGCAAATGACATTAGAATAGGAATTATAGAACAAGTATATAACGCAAATTCAGGGCATCCAGGAGGCTCACTTTCTTGTGCAGATATTTTAGCTGTTTTATACTTTAACCAAATGAATATAGATTCAGAAAATCCAAATGCAAAAGGAAGAGACAGGTTTGTATTGTCAAAAGGACACTGTGCACCAGCATTATACGCAACACTTGCAAGAAAAGGATATTTTGACAAAGAGCTTTTAAAAGGCTTTAGAAAGGTAGAGAGCAATTTACAAGGACATCCTGATATGAAAAAGGTTCCTGGTGTTGATATGTCAACAGGTTCACTAGGACAAGGATTATCAGCAGCGGTGGGAATGGCAATTGGTTCAAAGATGGAACATGAGGGATACAGAGTATATTGTCTACTTGGAGATGGAGAACTCGAAGAAGGACAAGTATGGGAAGCAGCAATGTCTGCAAGTAAAAATAAATTAGATAATTTGTGTGCAATTGTAGATTATAATACATTGCAAATTGATGGAAATGTAGAAGAAGTAGCTGGATTAATAGATATAAAAGAAAAGTTTGAAAGTTTTGGATTTAATGTTATTGAAGTAAATGGACATGATATAGAAGCTTTGATACATGCTTTTAATAGTGCTAAACATCAAAAGGATATGCCTAGTGTGATTATTGCCCATACAATTAAAGGCAAAGGTGTTTCTTTTATGGAAGGAAAGGCAGAATGGCATGGCAAAGCTCCGAATCAAGAGCAATATGAGGAGGCTATTAATGAGCTTAAGCTTCAACATATTATAGGTTAATTGATTTTTAAGTAAGAGTAATATAAGAACTTTTCTCCGTTCAATCCCAACAACGCAAGAAGATGTAACAACAATTTTTTGCAAACATTAATAATGATTTGAAAAAATTTAGTAACATCTTCTAGCTTGTTGGTCCCCACAGCCGTCACTTCGAAAAGTTTTATATTACTCGTGTTTAAAGAATTATAGATAAAAATGCAGGAAAGGAAAAATAAAAATATGGATTTAGATAATAAAATTGCTACTCGTGAGAGTTTTGGAAAGGCTCTTGTAGAGTTGGGCAAGGAAAATGAAAATGTAGTTGTTTTAACAGCCGACTTGGCTGGAGCAACTAAAACTAGTCTTTTTGAAAAAGAATTTCCAGATAGATTTATAAATGTAGGAATTGAAGAACAAAATATGATAGGAATATCAGCGGGACTAGCAACCACTGAAAAAATTCCTTTTGCTAGTACATTTGCGATGTTTGCAGCAGGAAGAGCATATGATCAAATTAGAAATAGCGTTGCTTATCCAAAACTTAATGTAAAAATTTGTGGAACACATGCTGGAATTACAGTAGGAGAAGATGGAGCAACACATCAAATGCTAGAAGATTTAAGCCTAATGAGAAGTATTCCAAATATGACAGTACTATGTACCTCAGATGATGTGCAAACTAGATGGGCCATAAAAGAAATGGCAAAAACTGATGGACCAGTATATATTCGTTTGGCAAGAGTTGCAACACCAGTTATATATGATGAAAATCAAAATTTTGAAATAGGCAAAGCGGTGCAAATAGGAAATGGCACAGATGCTACTATATTTGCAACAGGTGTTGAAGTAGCAGAAGCATTAAAAGCCAAAGAAGAACTTGAAAAGGAAAATATAAATATTCGTGTGGTTGATGTACATACAATAAAACCAATTGATAGAGAAATGATAATAAAATGTGCTAAAGAAACTAAAAAGCTAATTACTATTGAAGATCACAGTATAATTGGAGGGCTAGGCACAGCAGTTTGTGAGGTATTATCAGAAGAATATCCAACAAAAGTTGTAAGAATGGGAATGCAAGATAAGTTTGGAAAATCAGGAAAAGCAGACCAACTATTAAAATATTTTAAATTAGATAGTCAAGCAATTATTGATAAAGTAAAAGAATATTTGTAAATTTTTTGTGAATTTTAATAAAAACAAGAAATATAAAGAAAAGCAGAATATTTGCGTGTTTGAAGCAAAAATATTCTGTTTTTTTCCAAAAAAAACTATTGCATTTATTGTATTTTATTGTTATGATAAAAGAGAATAGGAAAAAAGATGTCTAATCTTAGTTAGGAGTTATTCAAATGATAGAATTTAGAAATGTCAGTAAGACTTATGATACAGGAATAGAAGCGGTTCACAATGCAAATTTCACAATTGAAAAAGGAGATTTTGCATTTTTAGTTGGAAGCTCTGGCTCAGGAAAATCAACATTAATTAAGCTAATATTAAAAGAAGAAGAACCAACAAAAGGAAATATTATTATAAATGGAAAAGATACTACTTTTTTAAAACAAAAAAGAATACCTTTTTTAAGAAGAAGTATGGGAGTTGTATTCCAAGACTTTAGACTTTTACCAGACAGAACAGTATATGACAATGTTGCATATGCAATGTATATTGTAAGAGCAACACAAAGGCATATTAGAAGACAAGTACCTATGATATTATCTTTAGTAGGACTAAGCAATAAAGCTAAAATGTATCCAAACGAACTATCAGGAGGAGAACAACAAAGAGTTGCTTTAGCAAGAGCATTAGTAAATAATCCATCTATGCTAATTGCAGATGAACCTACAGGAAACTTAGACCCTGAAACAGCATGGGAAATTATGAACCTTTTAGATGACATTAATAAAAGAGGAACAACAGTTGTAGTAGCAACACACGCTAGAGATATTGTAGACAAAATGAAAAAAAGGGTAATACAAATAGAAGAAGGCAATATTGTAAGAGATGATAGAAGGGGTGGATATAACAGTGAGGTATAGTATTTTTGGTTATTTAATTGGAGAAGGTTTTAGAAATGTATTCAAAAACAAAAAATCCACAATGGCATCATTAATTATAATGTGTGCAACAATGTTTGTATTTGGAATATTTTTTGCAGTTAGCCAAAACATAAACCATATTACAAAAACAATAGAAGAACAACAAGGAATGCAGGTATTCATTAAAAATGAAGCAACAGTAGAGCAAAAAACAGAATTAAAAAACAAAATTAGAAGCAATGAATATGTAAACACTATAGAAGAAAAAACTAAGGCAGATGCTTTAGAAGAAATGAAAAGAATGTTCAAAGACAAAAAATCTTTATGGGATACATATGACGGAGACAACAATCCATTTAAAGATTCTTTTGTTGTTACATTAACAAATTTAACAAAGGCTGAAGAAGTAAAAAACGATATAGCAAAATCAACTATAGTAGCAAGTGTCGAAGTTAGAACAGATACTATAAATGCTTTGGTAAAAATAGCAGATGGAATAAACATTATTACAACAGTTATTTTAGTTATTTTAATATTTATATCAATATTCATTATAACTAATACCATCAAACTAACAGTACATGCAAGAAGAAAAGAAATTTCAATAATGAAATATGTTGGAGCAACTAATGGATTTATTAGATGGCCTTTTATGGTAGAAGGTATGATAATAGGTTTAATATCAGTATTAATATCATTATTAATATTATCATTTTCATATAATGCTGTAGTAGCTCAAATACAACAATCGCTAATAAACAATATGATAAATATACCACTATTAACATTCAATGAACTGTTCAAAACACTATTAATAGTATATTTAGTACTAGGAATTGGAATAGGAGCTTTAGGAAGTGCTATTTCAATGAAAAAATATTTAGAGGTATAATAGAGGAGAAAAAACTATGAGAAAAAAAATTATAGCTATTTTATTAATATTTGTTTTGTTACAAGTTACATTTGTTTATACATATGCAACCACACAATCAGACTTGAACTCTGTAAAGGACAAGCTAAATAAAGCTAATACAAACAATAAAAAAGTAACAGCAGCAAAAGAAACAATATTAAACGAAATTTCAGACTTAGAAGAAGAAATAGCAGAATATGAAAAAGAAATTAAAGAATTAAATAGTAAAATAACTAAAATGGAAAAAAACATAAAAGAAAAAAACAAAGAAATTGAAGAACTACAAAAAGATTATGACGAAAAAAAACAACTTTTAGAGGATAGATTAGTAGCAATATATGAACAAGGAAGAATAACTTTCTTAGATGTTTTACTAGCTTCAGATAACATTTGGGACTATATTTCTATGAGTTCAAAAGTACAACAATTAACAGATGCAGACAATGAGCAAATGGATAAAGTAGAAGCTCAAAGAGAAGAAGTAAAAAAAGTAAAAAATGATTTAGAAAAACAAAAAAAAGAATTAGCAGAAGATAAACAAGCAGTGCAAAGCAAACAAACTAAAATAAAAGTTGCAAAAACTAGCAAAGAAGCTAAAGCAGAAACATTAACAAAAGAACAAAAAGACATCCAAACAGAAATAAATAAATACAAAAAATCAATAGCAGAATTAGAAGCAAAATTAAAAGAAGAGGCTAATAAAAACGGAAGTTCATATACAGGAAAATTTACAGGAACATTAAGCTGGCCATTATCAAGCAGTTCATATGGATATAACATTATAACATCATATTATGGGTCAAGAGAAGAGCCTTGTCCAGGAGCAACAGGATGGCATCCAGCATTAGATATAGGAGTAAGTTATCAACCAGTATATTCAGCAGCAGCAGGCGTTGTAGTAAGTAAAGGATACAATATTTATAGAGGTAATTATGTAATGGTAAAACATGCAGATAATCTATTTACATTTTATCAACACCTAGACTCAATATCAGTTTCAACAGGTCAAAAAGTTGCAAGAGCACAAAAAATAGCCGTAAGCGGAAGTACAGGTATAGGAACAGGACCACACTTACATTTTGAAGTGCGTACTTCAGCAGATTCAAGTAGTACAGTTAATCCACTTAAGTATTGCCACTGGTAATAAATTTTGCCTAGCTAAATAATAATTATTTTTAAAATTTAACAAATAATAAAAGAGAAAGGAGAATGCATAATGAAAATTAATAAATTTATAAGTATTCTCCTTATTTTTGTATTTATACTAAATATATCTGTATACACATTAGCAACAGATAAAATAAATAATCAAACAAATGAAACAAACTTAGAAAATAATGAAATAAATATAAACACTAACAGCATAGAAGAATTGAACAGTAAAAAAAGTGAACTAACAAATAAAATTGATACCACAAACATAGAACTAGAATATGTAAAAACAGAAATGTCAGAAGTGCTTATAAAGATTCAAGAATTAGATGATAAAATAAGAACATATAAAACAGAAAATGAAGAATTAGGAAATAAACTAAAAATATTAGAAACATCAATAAATGAAACTACACAAAAGCTAAATAATGTAACAGAGAACTATACTAAAAGAGAAAAATTATTAAGAGAAAGACTAGTAGCATTATATGAATCAGGCTCAGTATTATATTTAGACGTTTTACTTTCTTCTAAAAATTTATCAGACTTTATATCAAGATACTATAAAATGTTGGAAATTATGGAATATGATAATCAATTAATTTCGAAAGTTGAAGAAGAAAAACATACAATAGAAATATCAAAACAAAAAATAGAAAAAGAAACAGAAGAATTAAAAACTTTAAAGTTAAAAGCAGAACAATCTGAAACAATATTTAAAAACATAAAAGCACTACAAGAAGGCTATATAGAACAGCTATCAAAAAATGAAAAAGAATTAAACGAAAAAATAACAAAATATAAAACAGAAGCAATACAAATAGAAACAAGAATAAGAGAAATTAGTGGAGAAACTGGAGAATACAGTATTCAATATACAGGTGGACTCATGATATGGCCAGTAGCAAAAACTGGAACAGCAATAACATCAGACTATGGAACAAGGCAACATCCAATACAGGGAGTTATAAACTTTCACTTAGGAATAGATATTGGAAATACATGGTATGGAACACCAGCAGTTGCTGCACTAGCAGGAGTAGTTACTTATGCTGGCGAATTAGGTTCTTATGGAAATTGTGTAATAATAAATCATGGCAATGGAATATCAACACTATATGGGCATGGTCAAACTATATTAACAGAACCGGGTGCAGAAGTAAAACAAGGAGATATAATAATGGAAATAGGATCAACAGGAAACTCAACAGGTCCACACCTACACTTTGAAGTTAGAGTTAATGGAACAACAGTAGATCCATTAAAATATGTTAATGCACCATAAATAATAATATTTACATACTTACATAAATATAATATAAAGAAATTTAAAAATAGAAAAGAGGATTTTTGAAAAATGGAAAATAAAAACACCCAAAGAATATATAAAATGATTATGCTTATATTAATTGTAATAATCATTACATCTTTATTAACTACATTTGCAACATATCAATTTTTAATAAATAAAGGACTATATTCTGAAAAGGTAAATACTACTTCTTTAGAAGGATTAGAATATACTTTAGCACAATTTAGAACTGAATTAGAAAAAAAATACATAGGAGAAATAGTAGACCAAGAATTAATAGAAGGTGCAATAAAAGGGTATGTTGACGCATTAGGAGACCCATACACAACATACTATACAAAAAAAGAAATGAAAGAAATAATGGAAACCACAAATGGAAATTTTGTTGGAATTGGCATATATATGACACAATACATTGAAAAAAATGCAATACTAATTATAAAACCAATAGAAAACTCACCAGCAGAGAAAGCCGGAATACTACCAGGAGATATTATAAAAAAAATAGACAATATAGAATATACAGGTGATAAACTGGAAGAAGCCTCAAATAAAATAAAAGGTGAAGAAGGAAGTAAAATTAAAATAGAAATAGAAAGAAATGGAGAACTTAAAACTTTTGAAATTACTAGAGAAAAAATAGTAATAAGTCATGTCTCTACAAAAATACTAGAAAACAATATTGGATACATAACAATAGCCGACTTTGAAGGAAACTGTGCAGAAGAATTTAAAACAAAATATCAAGAGTTACAAAAACAAGGAATACAAAAATTAATAATAGATATTAGAAATAATGGTGGTGGAATAGTAGATGAAGCGCTTGAAATAGCAAATATGTTAGTAGAAAAAGATGCTACACTACTAATAACTAAAGACAAAAATAATAAGGAAGAAATTACAAAAGCAAAAGAAAAACCAATAATAAATATACCAACAGTATTACTTGTTAATGAATACTCTGCAAGTGCATCAGAAATATTAGCAGGAGCATTAAAAGACAATCGAAAAGCAACAATAATTGGAACAAAAACATATGGAAAAGGAATAATTCAGGAGTTACATCAATTATCAGATGGAAGTGGATTAAAAATTACAGTAAGTGAATATTACACACCAAATCATAATGCAATCCACAAAATTGGAGTAATACCAGATATAGAAGTAAAATTGTCAGAAGAGTTAAAAAACAAAATAACAATACCAGAAAAAGACGACACACAGTTAAAAAAAGCAATAGAAGTCTTAAAATAATAATTTAGGAAAAAAGGAGTGAAAAACTTTATTTTTCACTCCACCTAAAAAAATAAAAAAATTTATATTTTTTTTAAAATATGTATTGACAATTATAATTAAATTTAGTATACTAAACAAGTCGAAAGAAATGGGCGCATAGCTCAGCTGGGAGAGCATCTGCCTTACAAGCAGGAGGTCATAGGTTCGATCCCTATTGCGCC
>CAKOVG010000025.1 GCA_934121875.1 uncultured Clostridia bacterium | reverse complement strand
TTCTTATTATTTAAATCATTAATACTTTGATAATTATTTTCTTTTAATACTAGTACAGAATAACTTAATGTATCATAGTTATTATGAACATTATTTACAAAGTTATAGGTATTTATTAAATAATTGTATGTAACAAATAAACTACCTATAGATATAATTATTAATAATATTAAACTTACTATTTTAAATCCTAACTTTATTTTACTTAATATAATAATTATTAATATTAGTATAATTAATATATATATTCCATAACCAATAAATAGATATTTATCTGGTATTATATTTAAACTAAATATATAATAACTAAAAGCTGTTATACATATTAAACATAGTAATATCATTATTACACTTATAATATTAAATATTTTATTTTTCTTCATAATTTTAAACTCCTAACTATTATTAATTATACAATATTTACTATTCGTTTGTATAGATATTTTTAATTTGTTATTAAATTTATTAATCGTGTAATTGTATAATTGTTCTTTTCGTTATTCGTAAGTTATGCTATCCCATCTACTATTAATATTCCAGGTAAAGGGAGTATTTTACTTCTTTTTTATTAAATATTTTGATATTTAGTAATTGTTTCCGTATATTAAGAAAACAGAGATTAATCTTTAAAAGTATTAATCTCTTGTATAAATATCTCTTGTGTATACTTTATCTATTTCATCTGCAAGTTCTGCATCATATCTATTAGCAATTATAACATCAGAATTATTTTTAAAGTTATCTAGAGAATGTTCTACTTTTAAGCCTTCAAATTCATCAGCTTTTAATGTTGGTTCATAGATAATTACTTCAACATCTTTTTCTTTTATTAAATTAATTACACTTTGAATAGCACTGGCTCTAAAGTTATCTGAACCTGCTTTCATTGTTAATCGATATATCCCTACTGTTTTAGGCTTTTTAGCTAAAATCATATCTGCGATATGTTTCTTTCTTATATCATTAGAATCCACTATTGCTTTAATCATTGTTTGTGGGACATCTTTGTAGTTAGCTAATAATTGTTTAGTGTCTTTTGGTAGGCAATAACCACCATAACCAAAACTTGGGTTATTATAATATGTACCAATTCTTGGATCTAAAGATACTCCATCAATAATATCTTTAGTATTTAAACCTTTTAATTCAGCATAAGTATCTAATTCATTAAAGTATGATACTCTAAGGGCTAAATAAGTATTGGCAAATAATTTTACTGCTTCGGCCTCTATTGAATTCATATACTTGATTGTTATATCCTCTTTAATAGCACCTTCTGAAAGTAAATGGGCAAATTCTTCAGCCCTCTTACTCTTTTCGCCAACAATAATTCTTGATGGGAATAGATTATCATATAGTGCTTTACCTTCTCTTAGGAATTCTGGTGAAAAGAAGATATTATCAATATTATATTTTTCTTTCATGTTATTTATGAATCCTACTGGAATAGTTGACTTGACAACCATTACCATATTAGGATCATTCATTCCTTTAACTTTTTGAATTATATCTTCAACTGCTGATGTATCAAAGAAATGCGATTTTTCATCATAGTTAGTTGGAGTACTAATTATTACAAATCTTGCTCCAGTAAATGCCTCTTTATAATCTAGTGTGGCCTTTAAATTTAAATCTTTCTCTTTGAAATATTTTTCAATATATTCATCTTGTATAGGGCTTATCCTTTTATTTATTTTTTCTACTTTTTCTGGTATAACATCTAGTGCATATACCGCATTTTTTTGGCTAAGTAATGTGGCTAATGATAATCCTACATAACCTGTACCTGCTACTGCTATTTTCATGATTTTACTTTACTCCTCTACTATATAAGGTTAGATATTTTTACTATTTTTAAGAACTTTACTATATACCTCAGTTATTCTTCTGGCTATTGTTGTTTCTGAAAAATTATCTTGTACAAATTTTTTTATTTGTTCCGAGTCAAATTTACCTCTGTTATTTATTACATCTTTCATTGCTTCAAACAAAGCTTCATCGTCATCTATTGGTATTAGATAACCATTTTTATCATTAACAAATGATTCTGGCCCATAACATTTTGTTGCAATCACTGGGAGTCCACATGCCATTGCCTCTATATAGGCAACACCAAACGTTTCCCCTCTAGATGTTAAGGCAAAACAGTCTGCCTTTGAAAAAAGATTATTTATTTCACATCTTTCGTATTTGCCATAGAAATGTACTTTTTTACCAACACCTAACTGTTTTGCTAATCCTGCAAGTTTTTTTCTTTCGGGTCCGTCACCATAGATCCACAATTCTACGTTTTTATTAACTTTCGCTAATTTTGAAAAACCAGTAATCAATGTATCGAATCCTTTTCTTTTTATTAAATTTGCTGCGGATGCAAATGTAAATTTGTCATTTTCTTTACTAACGTTTTTCTTTGTTGAAAATGGAATTGCTGCAATATTGCTTATAACTATTGCATCACAACCACTTATATTTTTTATTGTTTCAGATAGCGGTTTACTCACGGCAATAATTGCACTACATGCATTATATGTTTTTCTTGCTCTATTGATAACTGCCCTACTATGCTTTTCATTCATTAAGTATGAAGAATGTTCAGTTAATACTAAAGGCAAATTTTCCTTTTTACATAGTTTTACAGATATTACACCGTAATTCAAAAAATGTGCATGTACAATGTCTGGTCTACCAAAATCTTTTACTATATAATCATATAATTTTATTAATGCCTCTTGTCTAAAATATTCAATTAATTTTCGTGGCACAGGTCCAATTGGCCAATTCATCTCATATACTTTTATACCATTTTCATCAACATATGAATTAAATCCAAATTTTCTTTTTCTTCTAAACGAGCGTATGTCAACTACTGCATATGCTACATCATGCCCATTTTTTTTCAATGCGATAGCTTGATCTTTTTCAAATAGGCCTAGGTTTTTATTGTGCTTTTGAGGATAACCTCTTGTAACTAGTAAAATTTTCATATTTCCTCCATCTTCTAATTAATTATTTCTTGATTTCTATTATTCCATTATTGTATTTATATTTCTTTGCACATCTAGTGCATGTATAAATATTATTATTGTCTGGATATAATCTCTCACCACACTTGCACACATAGCCAATTTCTTGAGCTGGGTTTCCAACAACTAATGTATAGTCTTTAACATTTTTTGTAACAACTGCTCCTGCTCCTACCATAGCGTATCTGCCTATCTCATTGCCACACACTATCGTAGAATTTGCTCCTATACTTGCACCCTTGCGTACTATTGTTTTTTTAAATTCATTTTTTCGAGAAACAAAACTTCTAGGATTTAAAACATTGGTAAATACACAATTTGGTCCTAGAAAAGTATCATCTTCGCATTCAACTCCCGTATATAGCGATATATTATTCTTTATTGTTACATTGTTACCTATTTTTACGCCATTTTCTATAAAAACATTCATTCCTATGTTGCAATGCTCTCCTATTTGAACATCATTCATTATATTACAAAATTGCCATATTCTTGTATCTTTTCCTATATTTGCCCCACTATCAATAATACTCGTTTCGTGAATTTTGTACTTCTTTTCATTCATAATTTTATACCCTTAAATTTCTTTATCTGCTTTCTTTAGCTCTGTAATTATATAATTTCTTTCGTCATCTGTTAATTCAGGAAAAACTGGTATTGCAAAAGTTGTTTTTACTAATTTTTCTGTAATTGGAAAATCTCCCTCTTTGTAGCCTAAATATGTAAATGCTCCTTGAAGATGCAAAGGTACAGGATAATACGTTCCGCAGGCAATTCCTACTGCGCGAAGTTTTTCCATAATTTTTTCAGCGTCTTTGTGTTTCAATGCATATATATAATATGAATGTTTTGTGTTTTTTTCTTCATACGGTGTTATATAATTAGTGCATTTAAGTTCTTCATTGTATATTTGTGCGTTTTTTCTTCGCCTCTCAACAAAACTATTAATATATTTTAGTTTTACTCTTAGTAAAGCTGCTTGAATTGCATCTAATCTTGAATTATAGCCTATTAAATAGTTATAATATTTGCTTTCTCCTAACGGCATGCCGCTTGGAAGTATAGCATTTTTACTTTTATATTCTTTTTTTAATGTATAAAGTCCATCAGCTCCAGAGCCATGTACTTTATATGCACGACAGGCTCTTGCTATATCCTCATTATTTGTTACAATCATTCCACCATCGCCATCACAACCAAGTATTTTTGTTGGAAAAAATGAAAAGCATGAAACATCACCAATTGTATTTGCTCGTTGTCCTTTATATTCAGTCCCTGTTGATTGAGCACAGTCTGTAATTACATATAAATTATGTTTTTTTGCAATTTTATTTATTTTATCCATATCAGCACTATGACCATATATGTGAACTGGAAAAATTGCTTTCGTTCTTTCTGTTATGGCATCTTCAATTAAATCTGGGTTCATGCAATATGTCCTCTCATCTACGTCTACAAATACCGGTTTTGCTCCAACTGATGCTATCCCTTCTGCTGTTGCAAAGAAAGTAAATGGAACAGTTATTACTTCATCACCTTGGCCTATATTGAGTGCCTTCAATGCTATGACAATTGAGTCAGTACCATTTCCACAAGATATTGCGTATTTTGTACCAATATATTGTGAAAACTCTTTTTCGAATTCTTCAACATTATTACCGCCAATGTATCTGCCACTTCTCAAAACATCTATTACAGCATTTTCATACTCCTCTCTATGCTCTTCATGTTGTCTTTTAACATCCATTAATTGTATTTCTTTCATATTATTTATCCTCCTTTTCATCAAATTCACCAATCATATCTAATGAACTAAAATCTTCTAATGGCAGTTTGATAGGTTTACCAGTTTTTTGACTTGCATAAATTGCAAGAACAACTTCTAAAGCATTTTTACCTGCTACAGCATCAACATATGGTTTTCTATTATTTTTTATTGCATCAATCATATCGGCAAATAATCTGCTGTGTCCATTGCCATATACATTAGAAGTTACTTCTTCAAATCCCTTATTGTTTTTGTCGTCTTTTGTTTCTGATTTAAAATCCCAAACATCAATATTATTTGTTGAAGTACCGCCAACTTTTACTGTACCATTTTCACCAAATATGTATAATGTTTCCTCCAAGTTTTTTGGAAAAACGTTGGTTGTTCCTTCAATGGTTCCAATGGCTCCATTTTTAAATTTAATAACTGCCATTCCAACATCTTCTGCTTCTAAGTAACTATGAAATTGTTGTCTTGTTGCTCCATATACTTCGTCAATTTCATCGCCCATCATCCATCGCAATAGGTCAATTCCATGAATGCACTGATTCATAAGTGCTCCACCGTCTTGTTCCCAAGTACCTCTCCATGGTGCTTGATCATAGTAATTTTTATCCCTATTCCAGCGTACATTTATACTTCCGTGTGATAATTTTCCAAATCTATTTTCATCAATAGCTTTTCTTGTTTGCTGAATTGCTAGATTAAAGCGATTTTGATGACACGCTGCAACTTTAACATTGTATTTATCTGCATTTTCTATTATTTTATTAGCATCATTCATACTCATCGCAATCGGCTTTTCAATTATTACATTTATGCCATGTTTAATGCAATAGTTAGCTATTTCGGCATGTTTTCCACTTTCCGTAGCAATACTTATTAAATCAAATTTGTTATCCTTTATCATTTGTTTATAATCAGTATATCTTTTTATAGTGTTGATATCCTTAGTTTCACTATTTAGTAATAAATTCTCCATTTTTTCCGGAAGAATATCGCAAACTGCAATTATTTCTAATTTATTATTTATTGCTGCTATTATGTGATTCTTTGCAATTCTTCCACATCCTATTAATCCGTATTTCATATTAAATCTCCTTTTCAATATTGTTTTTTATAATTTTTGATTTTTTATTTTCTTTCTCATTATTAATCCAAAATAAACTAGTAACCATATCAATCCTATAACAATTGATATTACACAGCTTCTACTATCGGTTTGAATATTTAACAGTTTAACAATTTCAAATACTAAGCATCCAGTTGCAATATTTATTAACGAAATCTTTAGTAATTCCTTCCAAGGAAATATTTTCTTTACTGGGATACTTACAATTTTTGACGTCAACTTAAGTTGTAACATATTTACAAGTCCAATTGAAATTAATGTGCTCCAAGCCGGACCAGTAAAACCTATAATTTTGTATAGCACATAATTTAGCAATATATTCGTAATCATAGCTAATACCGAACATTCTAAAATTTTTTTTGTTTTACCATGTAAACTAAGCATAGTTCCAAAATAAGCAGTACGCCATAGAAGTATTAACGAATATATCCTAAAGACATTTACACCTGGCAAATATTTCTCAGAATACAATATTGTTATTACTTGAGGTGCAAAAACTACTAGTGCTGTTACCCCAAAACACATAAAAATATAAGTATACTCTGTCGTTGATTTCCAGATATCAATAGCTTCTTCTTTCTTATTTTCTTTAATAAGCTTTGATAACTTTGGCATAAGTATAGCAATAAACGAAGTTGATATGACTGTAAGAGATATTTCTCTTGCTGAATTTGTATATATAGCAAGTGCTTCAGTGTTTAAAAATCCTCCTATCATTAATTTGTCAACTTCCTTTGATATTGTATTAACAACATCTGATACACCAATTGGAACTGAATATGCAAAAATATTTTTGCATAATGTCTTATCTACATTAAATCTAATTCCTTTTGTTTCTTTTGCTACATCAACATATACCAATGCTGCGAATAACAGTTCCACTGCAACGTATAAAATCATATAAAATTGAAAGTTTTGTTTGAAAACCTTTGTTACAACAACTATTCCAAGCAATAATATACTATTAATAATTGTATGTCTGATTAATTTGTTCGTTTTATTATTTGCCACGAATAAATTTGCTCTTTCTTGAATAGTTATTTTTGCCCAAGGCATTAAAATCGCGAAATAGTAAAATCCGTATATATGTGTATTTTTAAAATACCATACCATAGCCGGTAAACTTAGTACCATAACTAGGCCTGCAATAATCGATAAAATAGTATTTAAACTAAAAAATGTCTCTAAGAATTTTCTTTTTTCATCATCGTTCTCGGTTCGTGGCAAAAAGTAATTAATTGCATTAGGTATACCTAGTAGGCATAATGTTGTTAACAAGCTTAAAACCAAGGATAACTCAGAATATATTCCATACTCCTCTAATGTTCTAAATCTTGATAGCATCATCGCAGTTATCATTGTTATAATCAAATTAACCATCTTGCTTATTGTTAAAATTGTTGCGTCTTTTTTTAATGAACTATTTCCCATTTTATTTTCCATATTTGACAGTCCTTAATAGTTTTTCTAGTTTATTATTTTGAATACTTCTTGAATATTTGATTATCGAATCTTTTTTACCATTGGTTAAAGTATTAATCTTTTCATTTATAATTTTCAAGATTGCATTTTCAACTTGAGTTTCGTTATAACACACAAATGCATTATCAAATTCTTTCAGTAATTTTTCAAGCGAAATATTTGGTCTCAGTACTCCAATTATTGGTTTATTTAAATATATATAATCAAAAACTTTTGTACCTGGTCCCTCTGGCATTTCATATTCTAAATAAAATGCATTACAACTTGATAGTATTTCGATTCCTTCTGCATATTCTTTTTGCCCAACGCATTTATACCATTTCATGGCGTTCATATTATTTGTGCGAAAGTAACTATTTATTTCTTTATTTGTTGGACCAACATGAAGTAATTTAATGTTATATCCCAAACCATTTAATTTTTCAATGGCGTTAAACATTAAAGCTGTAAATTGCTTATTATAATACATTAGTTTTCCAAAATATCCAATGCAAAATTCGTCTTTTAATGGTGCCTCTTTTGAAATTCCCTTCAATGCATAATCATCATATCCATTATATATTACGTGAACTTTTTCTTTGCTAATTTTAAAATAATTACATATGTTTTCTTTCATTTCTGGTGAGACTACTGTAATTTTGCTTGAATTTTTCAAACATATATATTCTTGTAAAAAACGAGCTGGGAACGATATTGCAAACTTTATTTTATTAATTAGTCCAGTTCTTTTCCTCTTGTCAGGGCTCGATATGTGTAAATCACGATAGTCAACAATGTATGGTATTTTTCTTTTTTTGGCCTCTGCTATTGCATTAAAGGTATAAAATGGTCCTGCACTTACAAATATTACATCATAGCTTTCTTTATTGAGTTCGTCAATTAATGCTCTTCTACATTCACTTCCATTTACATAATTTTTTTTCATTAAACTTTTACAACTTGTACTAATATCATATGATATTATTTTAACTCCTTTAGGAATACTAGCTGTTAATCCATTCTTATCTATTTCTTTTAAGGTTTTTTCTGATAGGCAAAGAACACTCACACTATGTTTTTTTTCAATAAGATATCTACTAAGACTTATAATTCTTTGGGCACCAACCTGTCCGTGTGGTGCATATGGTCCTAATATCAAAATTTTCATTTTATTTTTCACCAACTTTCTTTTTTTCATTTCTTTGTGATAATATTATTCCGTAAAATATCCAAAAAAAGCTAAATTGACAAAAAGAACTATTAAACATTAATAATGCCGATGATGTAATGAAAAATGGGGCAATTAAATTAGACATTTCTTCATTTTTTTTATCAAAGCATAGTTTTATTCCTTTCATGAAATATGTAATTAATAGTATGCTCCCAAAAATTACACCGAAAGTAAGCCAAATTTCTAATATTAAATTATGTGCATATATATCTTCACTTCCATTTATTACTCTGTCGTAGCATAACCCACGACCGGTTAACCAATTTTCTTTTATTCCAGTGTAGACATTAACCCATATTTGGTCAACTCTGTGAGTTGAATATGTAATTTGGTTATTTAGTAGCAAATGCAAATTACGGCTACCAACCCCAAAGGAATCAACTATTTTAATTATTAAATTCAAAATTGCATCATTATTGTAAAAAATTATTATAAATAGTATAGTAAGAAGTACAAGTATCCATATTTTTTTATTAATACTTGTATAGTGGAATATGCAATAAACCATAAATAGAAATATTGCTAAAATGCTTCCTCTATTTCCATATATTAAAATAAATACGCTAAAAATAATTGATGAAATTATATAAATAATTTGTTTCTTTTTATTTTTGCTTTTAAATGCTGCCTGAATTATTATTGGTATCCAAACCGCACCTGTCATACCTATTCCTAAATAATTTATATCTCTTCCTACGCTTGAGTATAGTCCATTTACCGTTGTAATAATCAATAGAAGCATATTTATATATGCTATGCTTAAAATTCCTTTATTTATTTTTTTATAATTAATTTGTGAAAATAATATTAAATATACCCATAACCGTATAAATGATGGAATAGTCAAAAATTTATCCTTTATAAATGCTATTTGTTGTTCTGTTCCAAATAAAATACTAATAATTACTATTGCATAAATGAATATTAAAAAAGGGATTATTTTTAGATTTCTTTTTTTTGAAATAATGGCTAAAATCACAAAAATTAATAAACTTAGGTACTCTATACTTCTCCATGGAATCATTGGAATTAGTCTAATTAACGAATCATGTGTTGAGAATAATAAAAGTGTCATCCAAAAAAGCAATTCAACAACAGTGTCGTATTTTATTTTGTATCTATTCATATTATCCCTCTATTTCATATTACTTTATGGTCTTATCAATAATTTGATTTAATTTTTTTGCTAGATATTTATAGTCAAATTTTTTACTCATTTTTTTTGAATTCTCACAGTACTTTTCGTAATCTCTTGCATTCATATTTTTAAACATGATTATTTTGTCAGCAATTTCTTCGACTGTTGGGTTGGCAATTTCTATTCCTGCCCCATTCTTCTCAACAAATAAATCAGATGTTGCAAATGGTAAAATTATTGGTTTCCCTGCTGCAAAATAGTCAAATAGTTTATTAAATGATATTCCATATTTATTAACTGAACAACTGTTGCCAGTTCCTAGAAATAAATTAGCTCGCATTGCTATGCTTGGAATGTATTTTTTTTCTACATAACCTTTAAGTTTAATGTTATTCAACTTTTTTTCTTTTATAGTTTCTCTTATTTCATCAGTTTTAATTCCTGCACCCCATATTAATATTTTTATTTTATCTTCTTTTCTCTTTTTTAATTCCTCAGCTATTTCAATAAACAAATTTATATTGTTTAAAAATCTTATTGCTCCTAAATAAACAACATTAAAATAATCTCCATCAAGGTCTTCATCTTCAACTATGTACTTGTTTTGATTTTTATAGAATTCATCTAAATCAACACCATTATTTAATACAAATACTTTATTCATGTCTATTTTTCCACCGTTTTTTTTATCCCATTTCATATCTGTGATGTACTTATCTCCGTCGCTCATAGTAAATATCAATGCATCTGATTTTTTATATATTTGTAACATAAACTTTCTAAGGACTTTTACAAATAATGTTTTTTCTTTTAATCCCCCATCTGTTATAAATCCGTCTGGAACAATATCTCTATTTTCACAAATACATTTTATTTTGTATTTTTTTGCAAATTTAATTCCCGCTACAAGTGCTGTTGGATACATTGAAGATGCATAAATTATGTCTGGTTTTCCATATAGCCTCTCAATTTTCTTTGCAACCTTGAATATATTTAGATAAAATGAAAAAATATTTAATATGCGGTATATATCATTCTTCTTATACTTTGTTGTTTTAACGTATATAAAATGAACATCATTTTTTTCTTTTTCTTTGTATATTTTGCCTTCTGTATCAATACTTTCACCATTATGATGTAATACGTTCCCCGCAAAAACAAATGAATTGTATCCATACTTATTTAAATATTTTCCTAATGTGAAATGTCTCACATGTGGCCCATCTTCTGGCAAGTATGAATTCTGATTAATAAACCATATATTTTTCTTTTTCATATTGTTACTTCCTATCCTCCAGTAAAAAATAAATATCTAATATAGATATCTATTCTAAAGCATCATTAAGTTTTATCTTACTACTTTTATCTTATAAACATCTATATACATTATTACTCTATTCATTTTCTATTTTATCATATATTTAAATAAATTAAAATAAAAAAAGGATATTTTCCTTATCCATTTCTCTATTATTTAGCTCCCCTTTTATGTAAGACTGTTGTTATTGTCATAAAAAAGCATTTTATATCTAGTATTAAACTACAGTTTTCACAATAATAATATTCTAATTCTAATCTTTTTTCATAAGTTGTAGCACTTCTTCCATTAACTGCCCACCATCCACTAATTCCTGGTCTAACACTTTCATATATTGCATGATTACCATGATGAGCATCTAGTTCTCCTTTTACTAATGGTCTAGGTCCTATCATAGACATATCACCTTTTAAAACATTTATCATTTGGGGTAATTCATCTAACGAAGTCTTTCTTAATATTTTACCCATTTTAGTTATTCGGGGATCATTTTCAAGTTTTTGATTTCTTTCCCATTCATCTTTATATATTGGATTTTTTAAAAGTTTTTTTAATACTTCATCAGCATTAGGTATCATAGATCTAAATTTATATAATTTAAATTCTTTACCATTCTTACCTATTCTTGTTTGAGTATAAAATATACTATTATAATCTTTAGATATTATATAACTTATTTT
>CAKOVG010000024.1 GCA_934121875.1 uncultured Clostridia bacterium | reverse complement strand
TTTACAGCAATAGACAACACAAACTACAAAGTAAGTGTAGCAGAAAAAACAGCAACATTAACAATAGAACAAGCAACGATAGACACATCAGTAGTTACATTTGAAAGCAAAACAGTAGAATATGATGGACAAACACATAACATTGAAGCAACAGGCATACCAACAGGTATAACTGTAAGCTATGAAGGAAATGGACAAACAAATGCAGATACTTATGAAATTAAGGTAATATTCACAGCAGTAGATAGTAAAAACTATAAAGTGAGTGTAGCAGAAAAAATAGCAACATTAACAATAGAACAAGCAACACCAGTAGAACCAACAATACCAGAAGTAAACACAGTATATGCACCAGGAAAAACATTAGCAGATGTAGAATTACCAACAATTACAGAAGGAACATTAGCTTGGAAAGATGGTACAGAACTAGTAGGAGATGTAGCAAATCAAAAAGAATTTACAGCAATATTTACACCAGCAGACACAAACTATGAAGCAATAGAAGTAACAGTAAAAGTTAATGTAGCGCAAGCAAAAATAGATACATCAGAAGTTATATTTAACAATGCAACAAAAATATATAATGGACAAGAACAAAGCTTAGAAGCAACAAATATACCAGCAGGTGTAAGTGTAAGATATGAAGGTTCAGGAATAAATGTAGGAACATACACAATCAAAGCAATATTTACATCAAATAGCACAAACTACAAAGTAAGTGTATCAGAAAAAACAGCAGAATTAACAATAGCACAAGCAACATTAGATATGCCTGCAGTGTCAGCTATAGAATATAGAGAAGGACTAAAATTAGGAGACATCACATTACCAAATGGTTGGATTTGGACTAATGCAGATACTTCAATTAATGTAGCAAGTACAGGCAATGCATATGAAGCAAAATATAATGACAACACAAATTACTCTAATACAACAGTGCTAGTAACAATTACAGTAAATAAAGCTAATCCATCTTATACAGTAGGAACAATAGAAGCAGCTTATGGTTCAACATTAGCAGATGTTCAATTACCACAATTAGCAAACGGAACATTAAGTTGGAACGTTCCACTTAATACTAGTGTAGGAGACCTTGGAAATAATACATTTAAAGCAACATTTACACCAAATGATACAGTAAACTATAATGTATTAACAAACGAGGATATTACTATTACTGTAAAAGATATGACAAAACCAGTTATTAGACTTGAGAATAAATATCAAAGATTTGAAGCAGGAAGCACATATGTACCATTAATAGCAACAGTAGAAGATAACTGTGATACAAACATACAAGTAACTTATGACCCAGTAGATATGAGAAAAGTTGGAAAACAAACTATATACTATCACGCAATAGATGCAGCAGGAAATGCAGCTGACCCAGTGAAAGTAACAGTTGAAATTGTTGATACAACAGCTCCAACAATAGCATTTGATCATAACAACATGCCTTCAAACCTTGTAAAAATAGATGACACACATTATGAACAAACATATACAAGAAATAGTAGATATACAACACCAAACTTCATATTAAAAGACAATGCAGATGGAGAAATTGACATAAACAAATCAGGTTTATTAGATTCATCAACACCAGGAATTTATACAATTACATATACAGCAATTGACGCACAAGGCAATGAATCAGAAAATAAAGTAACTGTAACTGTAAAAGTACTTGATTACGCACCAACAATTACATTCAAAACAGAAGAAAGTAGTCGTAAATATTTATTAGAATCAAGAACTTATAATAAGGAAATATCATTATTCTTTACAGGAGAAGGAACTTTAACAAACCTAACAACAGGTGACACAAATAACATTACATCAGGAGAAATATGGCTTAGAGATGGAGAATATGAATTAACAGTTAGAATTAAACCAGGAACAGACTTAGAAGTTAAGAAAACAATAAAATTTACTATTGAAATACAATAAGAATGTCTAAGTAAATATGTCAAAAACAAAAAACACCTTATTATAAAAATAAATTTTTTAATAAGGTGTTTTAGTTTTATAAATAATTAAAAATTTAAGATTATATGAAAATATTATCGTAAAAGTGTTTATAAATTATCATGCAAAAAAATGTTGACAAATTATGTTAAGTAGAGTATAATAGAATGTGCGAGGTTAAGTTATTTCAAGCTTAACAAATGTAGTAACAACGGAAAAATATATGAAAAAAGAAAGGAAGAAAAATATGAAAAAAGTACTTATTAGTTTTATGTTTATTTTTACGATTTTATTTGTTGGAGGAGCTAATATATCACAAGCAGCAAGTTTAAGTGTATCAGCCAGCAAAACAAACCCAAAAGTAGGAGAAACAGTAACAGTAACAGTTAAATTTTCACAACCAGTTACAACAGCAAGTTTTAAATTAAATTATAATAATGCAGTATTACAATATTCAAGCAATACAATAGGTGGAACAAATTCAGGAAACAGCATAGTAGTTGACTACATCGATTTAGTAAATTTAAAAACAGTTAGTAGTGCAAGTTTTACATTTAAAGTAAAAACAGAAGGTACATCTAAAATTAGTGTATCAGGAATTACAATATCTGACTCACAAGGAAATGAACTACCAGCAAGTGCAGGAAGCACAACAATCACAGTAAAAAAAGAAACAACTAATAACGAAAATAACAATAATTCAAACTCAGGTAATAACAACAACTCAAACATAGGAAACAATAATAATTCAAATACAGGTAATAACAATAGCTCAAACTCAGGAAGTAATACAAACTCTAATTCAAATAACAGTTCAAAAAAGCCAACATTCAAAAACACAAATCAAAAAGTGTATGCAAAAAGTGAAGTAAATGTAAGAAGCAGCTATTCTACAAGTAGCAATAAACTTGGAACACTAAAAAAAGGAGATAGTGTTACAAGAATAGGAACTGGAAACAATGGTTGGGACAAAGTAACATACAATGGAAAAACAGCATATATATTAAGTTCATACTTAACAACTACTAAACCAAATGAAGACAAAAATACAACTGCTAACAACGAAATAAAAAATGAAGAAAATACACAAACAAACAACACAGTAGAAAATATTGAAAATACACAAACAAACAATACAGAAGTTGACACAATAAGTAATAATATAGCAAATGGTCTTGTAAATGACAAAACAGAAAAAGATACACAAAAAACTTTTAATTATGTAATTTACACAATTATTGCACTTATAATAATTACAGTAATAGCAATGATCATTAAAGAAAAAAGAAAATAAATTTATGTAAAAAGAAAGGAAAGTAAAATGAAGAAAAAAGCTAAATCATTTATTTGGTTAAGTATAGTTACATTTGCAATATTATTTGTAAGTAGTATAAATACAAAGCAATACATATTACAAGCCAATAAATATGAACTAAAAGCGTACAATTACAAACCAGCAAACATATTAGATAATGTATTTATTCAAAATAACCAGTATATCTTGCCCTTTATTTTTACAAATGCAGACCAAACAGTATCAAAAAGCACTATAATTTCTGAATTCAACAGAAAAGGGTTAACAATTACCAACACTCTTAGTAAAGACACCATTGGAACTGGAACACAAATAAAAGCAAGTGATGGAAAAATATATACAGTTATAGTATATGGAGATGTTAATGGAGATGGAAAAGTAAACTTAATTGACGCACAAAAAATAGTTATGCACCATAAAGGAACAAGCAAATTATCAGGAGTTTATTTTACAGCAGGAAATGTTGCAAATAACAATGAAATTATAAACTTAATTGACGCACAAAGAATAGTAATGCTAAAAAAACAACTTACAAATAAGCTAGTTCTTAATGAACCAGCCTCACTAAAAGAGTTGGACAAAGTTGCACCAGTAATAACTCTAAAGGGACAAAAAAATATGACTATTACAATTGGAGATAGATATATAGAGCCAGGAGCAACAGCACTAGACAACTATGATGGAAATGTTAATGTAAGCATTACAGGAACTGTAAACACACAAAAAATTGGTACATATACAATTACATACACTGCAATAGACAGTGTAGGAAATAAATCAACTACAACAAGAACAGTTCAAGTAGTAGATGGAATAAGCAAAATAACAATGTTAGAAGAACCAATAGTAAAAGTATATGAATATGAACAAGCAAGCAACCTTAGTATTAATAATTTGAATGTAAACGGTGCTAAGATATTAGTACAAATGAAATCAGGAGCTACTTATGTAGAAGAAGTTACTAACTCTATGCTTTCTACAACAGACATACTAACAACTGGTGGAATGAAAACAATTACAGTTACATATCAAGGTAAAACAACCAACTTTTCAATTCAAATTTTAAAACCAATTAGCACTTTACAAGTAAATGAAAATGATAGGGAAAATATTAGTATAGTAAATTCTAAAAACTATGCAAAAGTAAACACTAACTTTACATTAGGTTCAATATATGTAAATACAGGCAGTGATATTACACCGCTAAAACTTGAAAAATTAAAAGCAGAAGTAAATAGCCAAGACTTGAAAGTAAAATTCATATCACAAAATGGAAAAATTTTAGTACAATGCTCAACAAATAAAGTTGGAGAATATCAAATTACTCCATATATAGAATATGGAAATATTAAAGTAAAAGCACAAACTATTGAAGTAAAAGTAAAAAGCGAAGTATTAACTTTAGATGTTGTGAAATTAAACACAAATACATTGAAACTATATTTAGAAATGCCAACACAAGCAAATAATGTAAAGGTAGAAAGTGATAATAACATATATACAATATTACCAATCACTTTCTTAGACCAAGATGGAGATGTAATGGAAATGACAGCTAATGATATAACATTTAATAAAGTATTAGAAGCAGGTAAAGTTAATATAAATATCCCTTCAATCAAAAAAGATGCAGCTTCGACAGAAGTTAATTCAAATGCAATAAAAGTAAAACTATACAATAGTAGTAATACAGAGGCACAACCAAATGAAGAAGTTGTTAAAATTGGTTTTGCAATTAATCAAAATACAGAAATAGATTTAACAGATGTTTCAAATCATTCTATTGAAATTGTTGGTGGAAATTCAAATATACAATTACCAATTAACCTACAACTAAAAGCATTAAAAGCACTAAAAGTTACAGTAAATCCTGCTATTCCATTAGACACAGACCAATATTACAGTGTATTAAAATTAAATGAGGAAGTAGTTTTAGGAACAGTAACATCTAACAAAGACGAAGAACCAATTAGCTTATCAAGCTTAACTACAGATATAGTAAGCGAGAAAGAAAATGGAATAAAAATTAGATACATAGATTTAGGAAATGGAGTTTTTGAAATTAGAGCTACAGTATTAGAAGAAGGACTATACCAAATTACTCCAAGAGCAAATAATGCAAAAGGAAAGAACTTGTTTGTAAAATGTAGAATAGTTATTTCAGAAGTAAGTATAGGAATGGATAACATACAAATAAAACAAGAAGAAGAAAAAATATTTGATTTAACAGTAAAAAGTAATATGTATCCAAATGGCCATGAGATTAAAGTAAAAGATATTGAAGTAAATGTTACAGAAGGACTAGATGTAAAATACTTAGATATTAACAAGCAAGAAATTACAGATTCAAATGCTGTAGTATCTTACATAAAAGTTATAGCAGATTCAGATGCGCTAATTGGAAACAACGCAAAAATTGAAATAGACATATTAAATGGAAAATATATAAAACCTATTTCAGTTGAAATTTTAAGTAAATAATTTATGAAAAAGGTATTTAAAAAAATACCTTTTTCTATTTTAAAAATATAATCTTTATGCTATAATATTTCAAAAGTAAAATACGGAGGAAAAAATGGAGATAGAAAAGAAATTTGTAGTAAGAGATATAAACAAAGTAAACGAAATAATAAGTAAATACTCTAAAAAGCAAATAACACAAGATTATCTATATGTTGATACTTATACAGCTATAAGAAAAAGAAAAGTAGAGCAAAATAATAATACTAAATACTTTTATACGGTAAAAACTATGAAAGTAGGAATATCTGTTAATGAAATTGAAAAAGAAATAAGCAAAGAAGAATATAACTCATTAAAAATAAATGAAGATTATACTACTTTATTAAAAGACAGATATATAATACCATACATTGACAATTTAAAAATTGAGATGGACGTGTTTAAAGGAAAATACGAAGGAATAATATTTGCAGAAATTGAATTTGAAAGCGAAGAACAAGCAGCTAAAACAGCAATTCCAGAGTGGTTTGACGAAGAAATAAGTAAAAAAATTACAAATAGCAAAATGGCAACACAAAATATAGAAAAAATGAAAGAGGAAATAGGATATGAAAAATAAAAGTACAATTAAGTTTATAAACATTACGTTAATAGTTTTAATTTTATTACAAATTATAATGCCAGTATGCTCATCTGCAAATGAAAGCAAAGAAGCAGATTATTACTATATTTCAGATATTAAGTACATAACCGAAAACAATTGGTCTTATGCAGGTTGGGGTCAGATAATGAAAGACCAAAATACTGAAGGAGGAACAATTAGCTTATTAATTGATGGTTACAAAATATATTATAACAAAGGAATTGGTGCTCATGCAACAAGTCAACTTACATATGATATATCTAGCTATTCAAATAAATATACTAGATTTGTAGCAAAACTAGGAATTGATAGTTCAAAAAATGGTGGAGGAAATGTATGGTTTAAAATTTCTGCATCTAACGATGGAAATAATTGGACACAATTATATAAATCAGATTCTATAACATCATCACAAAATGCTTTAGAAGTAGACTTAGATATAAAAGATTATAAATACTTAAGATTATATGCTGATAAAAATGGAAATAACGGAAGAGATCATGTAGTTTATGCTGATGCTAGAATAGTTAAAGAAAATTATGATCTTAGTACTGAATTAAATAACGTTATAAAACCAGTAGCATATTATGATGAAATTATAAATAAAAATACTCCAGAAGAAAACTATCAAAACAATCTTGAATTAGTTCTAAAAAGAGAATTTGTCAACCGTATGGGATACTGGCCAATGCAAAATATGTTAAAAAATGATACAAACGGTCAAATAAATGAAATTTTAAATTGGATATTAAATGATAAACAAAATCTACAATTATTTATTGAAACAGGAAATATTGGAAATTCAGAAAAATGTTTAAATATATTAAGCAATTTATATACAAACTATAAAGATGTTATAGGAAATGAAGGAGACAAGCTAGTATACAAAAAAATGTTAATAGCACTTGCAATTTCATATAGCACAGACTTACCTGCAACCCCTCTAGCATTTAATTCACCAATGGCTAATTATGATGCAGTAAAAAGATATGAACTTATGAAAAAATTCTATGATAATAACCTATTTGCAAGAAAAGAAGAATTTAAAAATTACACAATGGAATTAATGAGATTTGTAATGAATGATTCTATAGCAAATGAGGAATTAGAGTGGTTAAGAGGATATTCAGAATCAAAATATCCTAATGACTTAAATAGACGATTAAACCCATATGAATATATGCAATATATTCACCCAAACTATAATCAAGAAAGATTATATGATCAAAATAATTACGAAATGTTTAATAAAAAATACCTATTAGACAAATACAATATAAGTTATGGATTAAATAGTGATGGAAGCAAAACACCAAAAACTTGGATGGTAATGGAAGCAGGAGGAATTTGTTGGAACATTTCTCGTTTGGGCCAAAATTTGCATAAAACATATGGAATTCCAACAGTAGGCATATATCAACCCGCACACGAAGCTTATTTAACATATTCACTTGATTCAAATAATAAAGGAATATGGGGCATTGGAAACAATATATTTGGATGGGGTAAAAGTGCCACAACATGGTATGGTGGCAATGGAACTCGTTTGCTGTTTAATTGGAACAATAAAGAATTCGCAAATAAACACATTACTGACTCTAAAACTGGAAATAATGTAGGATACCAATTACTAGGTCAAGCAGCACTAAATGAATACGATAAATATTTAGAATCATATTTTTATTATTTAATTGCTAATTCATACTCAGATTTAAAAGTAAAAGAAGAAATTTACAA
Organism: uncultured Clostridia bacterium; assembly: GCA_934121875.1. Classification (GTDB taxonomy): domain Bacteria; phylum Bacillota; class Clostridia; order TANB77; family CAG-508; genus CAG-273. Next base: position 4,530 of record CAKOVG010000024.1, on the reverse strand, counting down.
TAAATCATTATCAAAATTAAATATTAATTTAGATGATTATGACAAATTAATTGCAGTATATAAAGAACAAGGAAATAAATCTAGTCTAGAGTGGAGAGCACTAGCAGAAAAAATAATAGATATATATACATACTATCCAATGGCAATGGTAGATTTATTAAAACTAATAGAGCCAAACTTAGATAAAAACGATACATTAGAAATTGATATACTAAAAACAGATGCCTTAAAAAAAGCAACAAAAGCTACAAATGCAGAAAGTTTACAATCAGGAGCTTGTAGAGAAATAGCTAATGCTTTATTAGGAGAAAATAAGGTTGACTTAGCATCTTTCTCTTTTGATGGAAAAAATGCAGGAAAAATTATTATGAATTCAAAATATGATGATTATGACTTTCAAGTTCAATATAGCTTAGACGGAGAACAAACATGGACAGCAACATTAGAACACAGCATTTCACTTACAGCAGAACAAATAGAAAGTATTAATGCAGAAAAAGACATAAAAGTTAAAATATCAGGATCTAATCAAGTATTCACAATAGATATTACAACAGGAGAAAATATTTCAGATAAATCATTAATAATGAATGATGACGAAGATATTTTTATAGGAAAAACAGAATATTTAGAATATAGCCTAGATGACGGAATTACATGGAAAGATTATACTAAAATAGAAAGATTTACAGAAAACCAAAAGGTTAAGGCAAGATATAAAGCACATGGAACAACATTAAGTGGAGAAATTAGAGAATATAACTTCACAAAAAATACAGACGAGACACTAAAGTACATAAATGTAGAAAATATTAATTTCGTTTCAGCGGGTAACTCACAAAATGGACAAGAACCACAACATATGATAGATGGAAGTACTTTTACTTCATGGCATACTAAATACGGAGAAATAGCCCAAGATAAATCATATATTATAAGATTTAACAAAGCAAAACACCTATCACAAATATCATATGACCCAGAAGGAGTAAATGGTAGAATAAAATCAGCAAAAATTTATGTGAGCCTAGATGGAATAGAATGGAATTTGGTATCAGAAGTAACTGGCTTAGCAAATGATGAAACTAGAAAAACAATTACTTTAGATAAATCAGTTCCAGCAAGATATGTTAAAATAGAAGCAACAGAAACATATGGAAACCATGAAGGACCAAACAAATATGTAAGTGGTAAAAGATTTAATTATTATGAAGACACAACAAAAGAGTTTAAAGAGCCAGAAATTGAATACTCTATAAACAGCCTAACAAACCAAGATGTAGTAGCAACTATTAAGCTTCCTTATGGATATAAAGCTGTAGGAACTACAAGCTATACATTTAAAAATAATGGAAAATATGAATTTACATACAAAGATATTAATGACGAAGAAAAAGTATTAAATGCAAATGTAACTTGGATAGACAAGGAAGTACCAACCGCTAGGGTAGAATATGATATTACAACTAAAACACAATTTGCAGTTAAAGCTACTTTAAAAGATATATCAAAAGAAAATGTAACAATAATTGACGGCTCAAATGGAACATACACATTTAGTGAAAATGGCAAATATGTATTTAAAATTAAGGACCAAGCAGGAAATGTGGGAGAAATAGTAGCAAAAGTTACATGGATCGAACAACTTAAAGAAGTTAAAGGTGATATCAATGGAGATGGTATTTTAGACATAATTGACTTATCAATACTAAATAAACATTTAATTGAAAAGAAAACAATTAATGATGCACAAGGACTAAATGCTGCAGATATCAATAAAGATGGAGTAATAGACATTGTAGATTTATCAATTTTAAACAAAGAAATAAACAAATAACTCTAAAGATGGTTGAGAAAATTAATTTTTCTCAACCACTAGTAAGTTAAGGAAGGAATGAAAACAAAATGAGTAAAAAGATATTTTTAGGAATTGTTATTTGGCTATTGTTATTTGGACACATAATTTCAAATGCTTCTAATAATATAAAAATAACAATTAATGCAGAACAAAAAGACAAGATAATAACAGTAACAGTAAAAACACCCAAAATAGATGAAGGAATAGATGCTTTAGCAGGAAAAATAGAATATGATAATTCAAAATTAAAACTGATAGAAGCAAAGAGTGCAAACAGTAATCTTCAAGAACCTTCAATTAATTTAGATAATGGAAAATTTACAATATTAATAAAATCCAATTCATTAACTACATCTACAGATATAATAAAATTTAGCTTTAAAATTAAATACAATGTTACTGGAAAAACTGAAATTAAAATATCACAATTAACAGGAGCAACATCAAACGATAAAAAAGTAGTTTTTGCAGACAGTAGTACAGATATTATAATAAAAAATAATAATATAAATAATAAAAATGATACAAACAATGGAAACCAAAACAATCAGGGTAACTCAACAAATAAAGATAATTCTAGCAACAACAATAATAATAGTAGTAGTAGTAGTTCTAGTAACAACAATAATAGTAATTCTAGCAATAAAGAAAATACAAGTAATAGCAATAAGCAAAATACAAGCAGTAATAATAGAAACACAACAAATAGCAATAATTCACTTAGTAATAGTGAAGTAAAAACAGATAATAACATAGAAAACAATAATACAATAAACAACATTGTAGAAGAAAATAATACACTAGAAATAGGAAATACACAAAACAATACAACAAATAATAATGTAGATAATATAAGAAATACAATTGCAATAGAAGAAAATTCATCTCAAAACAATATAGAAATATATTTGTATATTATAATCGGAGCAATTACATTAGCAATAATAGTAATAATTATCATCTTAGTAAAAAACAGAAAGAGCAAATAAAAAAGGGAAAAAAAGCCTAAGCTCAAATTTTTTTATACCGTTTTTGATATTATTAAAAGCTTTATCATTTAACTTCATTTTTTGATTTGTTAGTTGAAGAAAGTAATAAAACAGGTGAAGATAAATAGTAATTTGTAGGTGATAAAATGAAATTAATTAAATTAAGAGATGAAGATATTAATAAGTTAAAAAAATATATGCAAGAATCATTTCAGTATGGGTATGAATCAGTTTATGGTAAAGATAAATCACAAGTATTACCAGAAAAAGATATAGATAAATCTTTAAATAATCCCAAGTGTCATTCTTACGAAATGATAGATGATAATAATGAAATTATTGGTGGTGCTATTGTTGGAATAAATGAAAACAATATTAATCATTTAGATTTCTTATTTGTTAGAGTTGGCGTTCAAAGTAAAGGAATTGGTCAAGCAATATGGAAAGAAATTGAAAAATTATATCCTGAAACTGAAGTATGGAAGACATGTACCCCATATTTTGATAAAAGAAATATTCACTTTTATGTTAATAGATTAAAATTTAAGATAGTTGAATATTTTAATGAAAAGCATCCTGATCCAAATATGTCAGAAGATATATATGAAGAAGATGATGGAATGTTTGAATTTGAAAAAGAAATGAACAAATAGTAAAGTTATAGGAGAAATAAATGATAAGAAAATTTGAAAAAAATGATATAAATCCTGTAATGCAAATATGGAAAAATGAAAATATAAAAGCTCATAAATTTATATCAAAAGAATATTGGAAAAATAATTATAATTATGTAAAAGAAATTCTACCAAATGCAGAAATATATGTTTATGTTTTAAAAGAAAATATTGTAGGATTTATAGGAATAAATGAGAATTATATTGAAGGAATTTTTATTGATACAAATAATCAATGTAAAGGAATAGGAACATCTCTATTGAATAAAGTAAAAGAAAACAGAGATAATTTGACATTAAGTGTATATAAGAAAAATATAAATGCTATCAATTTTTATAAAAAGAATGATTTTATAATTACAAGCGAAAATATAGATAAAGATACAGCTGAAATAGAATATACAATGACTTGGAAAAGGTAAATTACAATTTTTAGAGCAGGTAGTTAGTTGATAATTATCTGCTTTTGTGATAGGATGAGTAAAAATAAAATAGTAAGTTGTAGGGAGAATTAAATAAATGAACGAATATATAAATTTGACATTAGAAAACATTGACGAGGAACATATATGTTGTGCAATAGGAGATAAAAAACATCAAGCAGGTGTTGATAGTAAAAAGGAATGGATAAAAAGTAAATTAAAGGATGGTCATATTTTTAGAAAATTAAATGTAAGAGGAAAAATATTTATTGAATATGAGCCAATAGAAACAGCATGGATTCCTATTAGTGGTAAAAATTATGAATATATTTATTGCTTATGAGTAGCAGGGAGTTTTAAAGGCAAAGAAATTGGAAAAGAATTAATGGATAAATTACCAACAGAAGAAGAAATAAACTTATATTTAGATATAGATGAAACAAATGAATAGTATAATATGATGAGGAGGTTGGTTATGAAAAGGAAAGTTATAATTATGATTTTTATTATGATTACAATAGTTTTATGTGGATTGTATTTACACTATGAAAACACAAAATTACAAGTAAGTAATTATAAAATAGTTA
>CAKOVG010000023.1 GCA_934121875.1 uncultured Clostridia bacterium | reverse complement strand
TTATTACTATTTTGTAATTGCGGAGGCAACAGATAACAACATATTAAAGGCAGCATTTGACAAATGTTGCCTTTTTTTTATTTTATCTTGACGGAGAATTATAAGAATGATATACTAAGGTTGTAGAAATTTATCACATTTTAGGAGGAAAAAATGTTAATTAAAAACATTTTTAATATACAAAGAATTATAAACATAATATTAATAATTATAATTCTAACTAGCTTAATAACCTTATTTATTAATAATAAAGTAGAAGCAGCTTATAGCAGTAAATTTTCAAAATACCCTGGCTATGAAGAGTTAATTAAAAATTTACAAACATCTCATCCAAACTGGGAGTTTGAAATATTAGAAACAGGTTTAGATTGGTCAGCAACAATTATAGCAGAGTCTACAGGACATCATGGAGCAAATGTTGTTCCAAAAAACAAATCAGATGCTTGGAAATGTGCTTGTGATAAAACTGTAGAAAATGTTTGGAAATGTGCTTCAACGGCAGCTGTTGCATATTACATAGATCCAAGGAATTCATTAAATGAAAACTATATATTTCAATTTGAACAATTAACTTATGACGAGAAAATTCAAACTAAAGAAGGGGTAGAACTTATTCTTAAACCATGCAACTATATGCAAGGAAAAGTTACATATTATGATTCAAAAGGAAATAAGAAAACTTTAGAAAAAACATATGCTGACGTTATAATTGAAACTGCAAAACAATATAATATTAGCCCATATCATTTAGCTTCAAGAATTAGACAAGAGCAAGGAGCAGGAGATGCTGGATCAATGATTTCTGGAACATGGACAGGCGGAAGTGGTAAATATAAAGGCCTATATAACTTCTTTAATGTATGCGCTTATGGAGAAGACCTTGTATTAAATGGACTAAAATATGCCAAAGAACAAGGTTGGACAGACCCAGAAAAATCAATTAAAGGTGGGGCAAAAGTATTAGCAAATGGATATATTACAAGAGGACAAGACACTTTATATCTTGAAAAATTTGATGTAGTTGATGGTGGAAATGGATATTATGGTTATCAATATATGACAAATATTTCTGCATCTAAAACAGAAGGATATACTATTAGAAATACATATCAAAATATGGGACTTTTATCAAAAGAGTCTAAAATAAAATTCAAAATTCCAGTATACAACAATATGCCAAAGCAAATTTCCCCAGAACCTGGAACAGAAAAACTAGTAACTCAAGATGTTGAAATTACTGAAAATGTAGTAGCAGTAAGAAAAGGAAAAGGAACTAATTACGGTAAAGTTACAACTTTAAATAAAGGTACTAAGCTATTAAGAATTGAATTAGATAATGCTAAAATAAATGGCTATTATTGGGACAAAATTGTATTAGCCAATGGAACTAAAGGATATGTTGCAAGAAACTACTTAAAAGAAATTGCATTGCAAAGCAACTGTAATCAACAATATATTACTACAAAATATACAGATTTTAGAAATGGACCAGGTATTTCAAAAACTACAGTATTAAAATTACTTCCAGCAGGTCAAATAATAACTGCGGTTGAAAAAGATAAATATAAAGCTTTAGATGGAAATGACTGGTATAGAATAAAATTAAATGATGGAACATATGGATATGTTACTGCCAACAGCTTTGAGTCATATGACACTACAAAAGTTGACCAATTGAAAATAATATGTACAGATGGATTATTTGTTAGAAAAAGTTTAGAGCCAAATTCAGCAATTTTAGCTACATTACCTAAAGGTGCAGTAGTAACAAGGTTAGAAAAAAATGTACAAAGTAGCAATAAAAATTATGTGTGGAACAAGGTTATTACTTCTAGTGGAATAATTGGATATATGGCAAGTGAAGACTTAGTTAATAAAGAAATGTGGGTTGAAGTAATAGGAGCAGAAAATACAGGAATAAATGGTACAGAATTTAAAACAAGTGGAAGTAATATAGTTTGTCAGCCTAATATTACAGTAGCCGACATAAAAGCAGTTTTAAAAGATGCTGTTATAAAAAAAGGCAATACTATAATTGCAGACAATGTTAGTGTAGGAACTGGGTACATATTAACACTAAAGGATAAGACATATACAATAGTGGTACTAGGAGATGTTAATGGAGATGGCAAAGCTTCAGCAGGAGACTATGTATTAATAAAAAATCATATAATGCAAACAAGTACTATAAAAGATACTGCATGTCAAAGTGCGGCTGATGTAAATAAAGATGGTAAAATTTCAGCTGGTGACTATGTATTAATTAAAAATCATATAATGAATGGTACAAAATTTTCATTATAATATAAAGGAGATTAAAACAAATGAGTAAAAAATTATTTAAAATGAGTTTATGTTTAATAATGCTATTTACATTTATAGCATGTACAACACAAGTATTTGCAGCAGGTAATTTCACATTAAGTAAGTCTAGTTCAAGTATAACAGAAGGTAAAACAGACAGCTTTACAATAAACGGAAGCAATGCTACTGGAAGAATAGACATAACATCTTCTGATACAAGTGTTGCAACAGTTAGTTCAAGTAGTCAATGGATCGAAAATAATTCGGCTTCAATATCTGTAACTGCAAAAAAAGCAGGAACAGCAAAAATAACTGTATCAGGAACAGTTGCAGATAAATATGGAAATGAAGCAACAGTTACAAGAACAATAAACGTAACTGTAAAAGCTAAATCAACATCAAGTTCTAACAATAATTCAGGGTCTAATAGTGGAAGCACTACTAAAACACCTAAGTTTACAAGTGTTAACCAAACTATGTATACAACTGGAGAAGTAAATATAAGAAAAAGCTATTCTACTTCTAGTGCAATAATAAAAACTGTAGAAAAAGGAACTAAAGTTACAAGAACAGGAATAGGAGATAATGGATGGAGCAAAGTTACATATAATGGTCAAACTGCATATATCAGTAGTTCATTATTAACAGCAACAAAACCAGCAGAGAACAAACCAAAAACAGAAGAACCAAAAAATAATACAGCAAATCAAACTACAAACAATGAAGTTAACAATACTACAAATACAGAAACACCATCTAATAATGAAATTGACAATACAACAACTACTACAAATGAAGACTTAAAATTATCTAAATTAGAAATTTCTGGTGTAAATTTCTCAGATGGATTTAATCCAGATATACACTCATATACATTGAAATTAAATTTCTTTGTAAAAGAATTAAATATTACAGCTGAAGCAAATAAAGCTGATGCTAAAGTTGAAATTATGGGAAATAAAGAATTTGTAGAAGGTGTAAATAATATTACTATTTTGGTTACTTCAGCAGATAGTAAAGAAACAGTAACATACCAAGTAAAAGTAGAAATACCATCAGAAGTTGCAGGCTCACCTCAAAATAATATACAGTTCTATATGATGTGTGTAACTATTATACTTGTGGCAATAGCTCTTATTGTAATAATTACAACTGTTTATAAAAAGAAAAGCAATCCAAAAAATAAAAGAAGAGTAGAAGAGGAAGCAAAAATAGATGATTCTTTTGAAGATATAAAACCTAAAAAAGAAAAAACTAAAGTTGGAAAGCACTCAAACTAAAGTATAATGTGGAAAAGAAATTTCTCTTTTCCACAAAATTATGCTGGTATAGCTCAGTTGGTAGAGCAACAGATTCGTAACCTGTAGGTCGGCGGTTCGATTCCGCCTACCAGCTCCATTTGAAATCAACTTACGGACTTAAAAGTTTGTGAGTTTTTATTTTATATATGAGAGAAAAAATGGCTACTTATAAAAAGGTTGCCATTTTTTGCATATTATGGTAAAATAGATTAGTATTAAAACAAAAGAGAGGTTGATTTTATGGGATTTTTTGATAAATTAAAAAATGGATTGAGCAAAACTAAAAGTTCATTTGATGAAAAAATAAATAATGTATTTAGTAACTTTAGAAAAGTAGATGAAGAACTATTAGAAGAGTTAGAAGAAGCCTTAATAATGTCAGATGTAGGAGTAGAAACATCTACAAAGATTATTACAAATTTAAGAACTAGAATAAAAAAAGAAAAAATTGAAAATGAAGAAGATGTAAAAAATGCATTAAGAGAAGAAATAAAAGCTATTTTAGATGAAGTTGATAATGGTTTAAAGTTACAAACACACCCTTCTGTTATTTTAGTTGTAGGAGTAAATGGCGTAGGAAAAACTACATCTATTGGAAAAATAGCTAACCGTTTAAAACAAAATGGTAAAAAAGTGGTAATTGCAGCAGCAGATACTTTTAGAGCAGCAGCTGTAGAGCAACTAGAAATATGGGCTAATAGAGCAGGCTGTGACATAGTGAAAAAAGAAGAGGGAACAGACCCGGCATCTGTTGTATTTGATGCAATTCAAATAACTAAACAAAAAAATGCAGATGTATTAATATGTGATACAGCTGGAAGATTACACAATAAAAAATACCTTATGGACGAGCTAATAAAAATAAAAAAAGTAATAGACAAAGAATTGCCAGAATGTTCAAAAGAAGTGTTGATGGTATTAGATGCAACAACTGGTCAAAATGCTATTTCACAAGTAAAAGCATTTAAAGAAACTGTAGATATAAATGGTTTAATATTAACTAAACTAGATGGAACTGCTAAAGGTGGAGTAGTAGTTGGAATTGTTGCTGAAAATCAAATGCCTGTTAAATTTGTTGGCGTAGGAGAACAAATTGACGATATGGAAATTTTTAATAGTACAGATTTTGTAAATGCTTTAATTTAATGGAGGTTAAAATGGAAGAGAAAGCAAAAGCAAATACAACAGAAGATAAAAAAGTACATACAAAAATTAACAAAATAAAAAGAATAGTAGTGCTAGTATTTATTGCTTTAGTATTGATAGTAACATATATAAAATATAGAGGTCAATACTTAGAAATACTAGAAATGGGCGAAAATTATTTAAGTATATTTTGGCATAACTCATTAAATTACCTAATTACATTTGCAATAAACTTTGCATTAATGTACATATTGATTAGAATTACTAATGTAAGAATAAAAAGAGGGCTAAAGTTATTTTTTGAAAAAGAAAATAAACAAATGCCTAAAATGCCAAATAAATCGGTTGCATTTATTTGTGCAATAATGGTTAGCTTTATAGTAACACCCATGATACTTGAAAAATTTATGCTATGTATAAATGCTACAAACTTTGGAATAACAGATGTTATATTAAACTATGATATAGGATATTTTATATTTATACAACCATTTTTACAATATGCATTATACTATATTTTATATTCAATAATTGGATTAACCATTTATGCTGTAATATATTACATAGTTACTTTTAATTTATGTTTTGATGGAGTAGATAGAGAAATCTTAAGTAAAGGTACATTGTTAAAACAATTATGCACAAATATTATATTTGCTGTTATATTTGTAGCTATGTTAATGATTGTAGAGACTCAAAATGTTGGACTTCAAAAAATATTAACTCTACAAAATGGAGGAGAGCCATATGTACTTTGGGGAGCAGGTATTTCGGAAGTAACAATTAAAATGTGGGGATATAGAATATTGGCAGGAATTATTGTAGTATCTACAATATTAGCACTACATTATTTAAAAAAGAAAATTGCCAAGAATACAATAATTGCAATTCTTATAGTTCCAACGTATTTAATAGCAATGCTTATAGTATTAGTTGGTTTCAATGCAATATTTGTAAATCCAAATGAATTAGACAAACAACAAGAATATATTAAAGCTAATATAAATGCTACAAAACAAGCTTATGGAATAGATATAGAAGAAATTAATATTACATCAAATGAAACATTAACATCAGAAACTATAAAGCAAAATAGTAATGTTATCAGAAACGTAGCTTTAGTGAGTTCAGAACATATACTAAAAAACTTAAATATGTTGCAAACAAATAAAGGATATTATACTTATCGTACTGCTACAATTTCAAATTATAATATAAATAGCGAAAATCAACTGGTATATGTTTCTCCTAGAGAAATCAAAACATCAACAGGAAACAATAGAACTTATGAATATACACATGGTTATGGTGCAATTATATCTTCTGCCACATCAACAGACAAAACTGGAAATGTAGAATATTTGCAAAAAGACTTTAACTCTAATGATATAATAAAAATATCCCAACCAAGAATATATTTTGGATTAGAAACAAACTATACAGCTATAACTAATACTAACAATAAAAAAGAGTTTGATTATCCAATAACATCTTCTACAAAAGCAGAAAATTCTGAAAATGTATATGATGGACAAGCAGGACTTTCATTAAATTTACTAGATAGATTAGTTTTAGCTATTAAAGAAAAAAATATTAGTTTAGCATTTGCAAATGGAGTAAATATTCAAAGCAAAATATTAATAAATCGTAATATAATTGATAGAGCAAAAACATTAATGCCATATATTTCATATGACGAAGATCCTTATTTAGTAATAAGTAAGGAAGGTAAACTAGTATGGGTATTAGATGGATATACAACATCTGTATATTATCCGTATTCTCAAAAAATAACATTACAAGATAATATATTAAATAAAAAGCAAATAAACTATATTAGAAACTCTGTAAAAGTTCTAATAGATGCATATGACGGAACAATAAAGTTTTACATTACAGATAGAAATGACCCTATAATTATGGCATATCAAAAAATGTATAAAGACTTATTCGTTGACAAAGATGTAACTATTTCTGAAGATATTAGTAAACAATTTATATACCCAAAATACCTATATAATATACAAGCTGAAGTAATGAAAAGATACCATAATATTCAAGCAGATGTGTTATATAGAGGGGATGACATATGGGAAGTTGCAACACATAATTTAACTAAAATTCCTAACAAAGTTGGAACAGAAATAGAGCCATATTACACAATGGTTAAAACAGTAGACAGTGATAATGATAATTTAGGTTTAGTATTACCATATACTCCATATAACAAACAAAATCTAACAGCATACCTAGTTGGAAGTTATCAAAATGGTATAACTAAGCTTTCACTATACAGATATCCATCTGATAGTAATGTTTTAGGAACGATGCAGTTAGACACTCAATTAGAACAAGATGAAACAATTTCAAAAGAATTGGAAACATTAAATGTAACTGGTACTAAAATTGTTAAAAATATTATTGTTATACCAATAAATAATTCTTTGCTATATGTAGAGCCAATTTATCAACAATATATGAATGAAGAAAATGCGACACCTATATTGAAAAAAGTTATAGTTGCTTCTGGTAATAAAGTAGCAATTGGAAATGATATTTCAGGAGCATTAAAACATCTTGTATCTCAATCAGCTGTTGATATTGAAATTGAAGATACTGAAACAATTGAAGGATTAATACAAGCTATTATAAAAGCAAACAACAACTTGAAACAATCAAATAGTAATAACAATTGGGAAATGGCTGGAAAAGATATGACAAAATTACAGAAACTTATTACAAAGTTGCAAAAATTACAAGAGAGTAATAAGAATCAATCAGTAAAAACACAAACAGTAGAAAATACAACAAATCAAGAAAACAATGAATAAAAAGTGATAAAACCCTCCATCATTAATATAGATGGAGGATTTTATTTTGGGTAAAGAAAATTTAGAAGAAAAATTAAATAGAAACTTGGAAAAATTAAATTATTCTTTGGAAAAAAGTAATATATTTGACTTAATGGAATTACTAGGAAATAAGCGAAAAATTTTTGTTAGAAACTTTATTTCAGGAATTTCAAAGGGTATAGGTATAGGCATAGGTTTTACAGTATTAACTGCAATTTTAGTAATAATTCTTCAAAAAATTGTAGCTCTAAATATTCCAGTTATTGGAGATTACATTGCTGACATTATAGATATTGTACAATCAAAATAAAATTATATTTTACTTCAAAAATACTTGACAGTTTACAATAATCAATATAAAATAGAAGTGTAGGAAAATATATTTTAATAAAATTTTTGAAATTAGTTATATATATTTAGTACATTGAAAATTTAATAGAAAGAGGTGTAAAATTATGGATAATATCCTAATTGGAATCGCCGCTTTTCTAGTCTCAGCAGTAATTTTTACATTTGTAGGTATGTACATAAGAAAGAAAATTGCTGAATCTAAAATGGAAAGTGCAGAAGTTCAAGCAAAAAAGATAATTGAGATGGCAAACATAGACGCAGAAAATAGAAAAAAAGAGGAAATCTTTAAAGCAAAAGAAGAAATTATGAATGCTAGAAAGGACTTGGACCAGGAGATTAGAGAAAGAAGAGGCGAAGTTCAAAATCAAGAAAGAAGATTGATTCAAAAAGAAGAAAACATAGAAAGGAAGCAAGACCTTGTTGAAAAGAAAGAAAAGGATTTAGAACAAAAATACCAAGAATTAGACGTTAAAAAATCTGAAGTTCAAGATTTGATCAATAAACAAATGAGCGAACTACAAAGAATTGCTGGTATGACTAAAGACGAGGCTAAGAAGGTATTGCTATCAGAATTTGACAAACAATTAACAGTTGAGAAAGCTAATCTGCTAAGAGATATGGAAGCTAAAATTAAAGAATCAGCTGATAAAAATGCAAAAGAAGTAATTGGATATGCTATTCAAAAATGCGCAGCTGACCATACTTCTGAAACAACGGTATCTATAGTAACTCTTCCAAATGATGATATGAAAGGTAGAATTATTGGTAGAGAAGGTAGAAACATAAAAACCTTAGAAACATTAACAGGAATTGATTTAATTATTGATGACACTCCTGAAGCAGTTGTTATTTCGGGATTTGATCCATTAAGAAGAGAAGTAGCAAGAATTGCTATTGAAAAGCTAATTGAAGATGGAAGAATTCATCCATCTAAAATTGAAGAAATGGTTGAAAAAGCTAAAGAAGAAGTGGCAAATGTTATAAAAGAAGAGGGAGAACGTGCTGTAATGGAAACTGGTGTAATTGGATTGCATCCAGATTTAGTTAAACTTATTGGAAAACTAAAATATAGAACAAGTTATGGACAAAATGTTTTAAACCATTCTATTGAAGTTTCTAATTTAGCTAGAATAATGGCTGAAGAATTAGGATTAGATGCTAAACTTGCTAGAAGAGCCGGATTATTACACGATATTGGTAAAGCATTAGATCACGATATGGAAGGAACACACGTAGAGCTAGGTGTTGAAGTATTGAAAAAATATAAAGAAAACGAAAATGTTATCAATGCTGTGCAAGCTCATCATGGAGATGTAGAGCCAAAAACTATTGAAGCAGTTTTAGTACAAGCTGCTGATGCAATTTCAGCATCAAGACCGGGAGCAAGAAGAGAAACACTAGAAACATATATCAAGAGATTAGAGCAATTAGAAGGAATTGCTGATTCTTTTGAAGGCGTAGAAAAATCTTTTGCAATTCAAGCTGGTAGAGAAATTAGAATTATTGTAAAGCCAGAAAAAATTGATGATAATCAAATGAAATTGATGGCAAGAGATATTGCAAAAAGAGTTGAAGACGAGATGGAATATCCTGGTCAAATAAAAGTTAATGTTGTAAGAGAAACAAGAGTAATTGATTATGCAAAATAATTTTTTTAAAACGTTCAAGTAAATTGAACGTTTTTTCTTTTACTACTTGAAACTTGTCCAATTTATTTATATAATATTAGTTGATTAACTAAGGGGGAATTAAATTGACATTTATTGAAGGAATTAAAGAAAAAGCAAAAAAAGATATTAAAACAATAATACTTCCAGAAGCAGAAGACATTAGAGTTTTAAGAGCAACTGAGCAAATAATTAAAGAAGGATTTGCAAAGGTTATTTTAATTGGCGATACGACACAAATAAAAGAAGATGTTAGCAAAAACAATTTAGATATATCAGGAACAGAAATTATTAATCCTAAAACTTCTGATAAATTTGAAGAATATGCAAATAGTTTATATGAGTTAAGAAAAGCTAAAGGAATGACATTAGAACAAGCTAAAGAATTGTTATTAGAGCCAATCTACTTTGGAATGATGATGGTAAAAAATAATGATGCTGATGGATTAGTATCAGGTGCTTGTCATTCAACAGCTAACACTCTAAGACCAGCACTTCAAATATTAAAAACAGCACCAGGCACAAAACTTGTTTCAGCATTTTTTGTAATGGTAGTTCCAAACTGTGAATATGGAGAAAATGGAGTATTTGTTTTTGGAGATAGTGGCTTAGTAGAAAATCCATCTGCTGAGGAGTTGGCTGAAATAGCAAAATCATCAAGTAAAAGTTTTGAAACTTTAGTTGGAAAACAATCAAAAGTAGCAATGCTTTCATATTCTACTTATGGAAGTGCACATTCTGAATTAACAGAAAAAGTAATAAATGCGACTAATTTGTTAAAAGAACAAATGCCTAATCTAGTTTGTGATGGAGAATTACAATTAGATGCTGCTATAATTCCAGAAATTGCTGACTCAAAAGCACCTAATAGTCCAATAGCAGGTAAAGCAAATACTTTAATATTTCCAAACTTAGACGCAGGAAATATAGGGTATAAATTGGTTCAACGATTAGCTAAGGCTGAAGCCTATGGGCCACTTTGTCAAGGGGTTGCAAAACCTGTTAATGATTTGTCAAGAGGCTGCAGTAGTGAAGATATTGTAGGAGTTGTCGCAATTACTTGCGTTCAAGCGCAAAATAGTATATAATATGGAAAGATTGAATTACAGAGTTTATTCTCTGTTCAATATATAATATTTTAGGAGGATTTAAAATGAAAGTTTTAGTAGTAAACTGTGGAAGTTCATCAATTAAATACCAATTAATTGATATGGACAACGAAAGCGTTATGGCAAAAGGATATTTAGAGAAAATTGGATTGCCAGATTCATTTTTAACACATACTGTAAATGGCGAAAAACGCAAAATTGAAGAGCCTATAAGTAATCATGAAGAGGGAATTAAATTAGTTCTAGCTCAATTAACACACCCAGAATATGGTGTAATTAGTAGCTTAGACGAAATTGGAGCTGTTGGACACAGAGTCGTTCACGGTGGAGAAAAATTCAGTTCTTCTGTTTTAATAGATGATGCTGTTATGGAAGCAATGAAAGAATGTATTCCACTAGCACCTTTACATAATCCAGCTGGAATTACAGGAATTGAAGCTTGTAAAAAAGTATTACCAAATGTTCCAATGGTTGGCGTATTTGATACAGCTTTCCATCAAACATTACCAGAAAAAGCATATATTTATGCTATTCCTTATGAATACTATGAGAAATATGGAGTAAGAAAATATGGATTCCATGGAACATCTCACAGATTTGTATCAAAAAGAGTTGCTGAAGTTATGAATAAACCAATTGAAGATTTAAAAATTATAACATGTCACCTAGGTCAAGGTGCAAGTTTATGTGCTGTTGAAGGTGGAAAATCAGTTGATACTTCAATGGGATTAACACCTTTAGCTGGAATTCCTATGGGAACAAGATCAGGAGATATTGATCCATCAATAGTAACATTTTTAATGAATAAAGAAAACTTAACACCAGACCAAATGGACAATATATTAAATAAAAAATCAGGTAAATTAGGAGTTTCTGGAGTTAGCTTTGATGATAGAGATATTGAAAAAGCTATGGCAGAAGGAAATAAAAGAGCAAAACTTGCAATAGATACATTTGTATATCAAGTAATTGGATATATTGGTAGATTTGCCGCTCAAATGAATGGTGTAGATGTTATTACATTTGCTGGTGGTGTTGGTGAAAACGGAATTGATGTAAGAAAACAAATATGTGAATCACTTTCTTTCTTAGGTGTAAAAATTGATGAAGAGAAAAACAATTGTAGAGGTAAAGAAGTTGAAATTTCAACACCAGATTCTAAGGTAAAAGTATTTGTTATTCCAACAGACGAAGAATTAACAATAGCAAGAGATACTATGGAAATAGTAAGCAAGTAAATATTTTAAAGGGTTTCCAAAAGAAACCCTCTTTTAAAATTATATGAAGGGAGATTAGCAAATGATAGATTTAAAAGATAACCCACCATATTTAAATTCATTTTTAGAATATTTAACAGGTATACTTAATAAATCAGTTAATACAGTTAAAGAATATAACTACGATTTAGCACATTTTTTGAAGTTTATATCTCATCATTTTGGCTTGTCTTCTGAAGAAAATATAAAAGAAATAGATATTCATGATATGAGCATAGAAACAGTTAAACAAATTAAATTGGAAGATATACATGCATTTTTATATTACTTAACTGAAACATATCATAGTAAAGCAGCTACTCGTGCAAGAAAGGCTGCAAGTATACGAATGTTTTTTAGTTACTTAACACAAAAAGCACATTTGTTAGAAATAAATCCAGCTCAAGGTTTGGAAACTCCTAAACTTGATAAAAGACTTCCTAAATACTTAACATTAGAACAAAGCAAGGAATTATTAGAAGTTACAAAATCAGAGTCAGGAGAGTTTAAAGAAAGAGACTATGCAATTATTACTTTGTTTTTAAATTGTGGTATGCGTTTATCAGAATTGATAAATATAAATATAAAAGACATTAATTTTTATGATAATAAGTTAAATGTTATTGGAAAAGGGAATAAGGAAAGAACAATTTATTTGAATAAGGCATGTATTGACTCAATAAATTCGTATTTAGCTGTAAGACCACATGATGGTGTGAAATTTGACTCAAGAGATGCATTATTTTTAAGTAAGAGAAAAGAACGCATTAGCAACAGAATGGTTCAAGAAATTGTAAAAAGGGAATTAGCCAAAGCAGGATTAGACATTAATAAATACTCTGTGCATAAATTAAGACACACAGCTGCTACTTTAATGTATCAATATGGAGATGTTGACATTAGAGCTTTGCAAGTATTGTTAGGGCATGAGAGTATATCTACTACTGAAATATACACTCATGTTGAAAATAAACAAGTAAAAAATGCTGTTGAAAGCAATCCTTTGGCAAATGAATAAAATGGAGAAATATATATGGAAAAAGAAGTAGAAATTAAAGAAAAGAAACATATCAAAATAGCTGGAATTACACTATGGAGAATAGTAGCATACTTTATAATTTACAGTATTGTAGGTTTTATTATAGAAACAATATTTGGAATATTAACAAAAGGTGTACTTGAAAGCAGAAAAAGCTTTTTATATGGTCCATTTTGTAGTATATATGGATTAGGTGCGGTTTTAATGATATTACCATTACAAAGATATAAGAAAAATAATTATACTCTATTTTTTGCAGGTTTTGTAATTGGTTCAATTATTGAATACATGGTAAGTTTAATAGGAGAACTAATATTTCATATTAAATGGTGGGATTATTCAGATCAAATATTTAACTTGAATGGTAGAATTTGTGTGCTATTTTCACTATTTTGGGGATTACTTGCAATATATTTAATGTCAGATATTAACAAAAGAATAGATAAACTCATTGATTTTTTAAAGAAAAAAATATCAATTAGAGTTTTAAAAACTGTGGTTGTACTTGTGAGTATATTTCTTATATTTGACTTAATACTTACAGCTTATGCTTTACAAATGTTTACAGTAAGGATTGTTTATAACAATAATTTAAATGTAGCAAATAAGCAATATATTGATGAACAATATGAAAAAATATATGTTAAAGATATTAAACAAAAAGAATTTATTTTGAAATATTTTGATGACGAAAAAATGATAAAGACATTTCCAAATATAAAAATAGAAGATGTAAATGGAAATATATTATTCTATAGAAAATATGTTAAAGATATAAAACCATATTATTATAATTTCAGGTCAAATTCACATTTGAAATTAAAATATTTAGATAAAGTAGATTACTAGGATTTTTACAATTTTAGGTTTAGAAAGGATATATATGGAAGAAAGAAACAATAAGCCAAATATTTTAAGGAATATATTAATTGCAATATTAATTATAATTGTAATTAGCATAGTAGTAACCATAGGAATAGGAAACTATTTTGTTAATTATGCAATCTTAAGAACAGGAAATGGTGGGAATAGAGAAGTAAAAAATAAAGATTCAATAGAAGTTTCTAGTATAAATAATGAAACAGAAAAAATTATAGAAGAAAATCGAGAAAAAGAAATGCAACTTGCAAGCCAATGGACTAATACTATAAAAAATAAAAAAGTTGAGGTTACTGCAAAAGATGGAATTACTTTAAGAGGAATAGAATATATAAAAGACAAAAAAATTGATGATTGGGTAATTATTCTACATGGTTATCGCTCAAATCCAGAATCAGTAACATCAGTAGGAATGCACTTTTCAGAAAAAGGATATAATGTATTAATTCCATATATGAGAGCAACCGGTGAAAGTGAAGGAGAGTATATAGGAATGGGGTGGCTTGATAAAGAAGATTTAAAGTGCTGGATAGATTTAATTATAGAGCAAAACAGAAATTCCAATATTATATTACATGGTTCATCAATGGGAGCTGCAACAGTATTGATGGCATCTAGTGATAAACTTCCCAATAATATTAAAGCTATAATAGAAGATAGTGCTTATACATCTGTATGGAATATATTTGCATCTGAAGCAAAAGCAAGATTTAATTTACCAGCTTTTCCTGTATTAAATATGTTTGAAGTAGTAGCAAATTATAGAGCAAAATATGATATAAAAGAAGCCTCTGCATTAGAACAAGTAAAAAAATCCTCTGTTCCAATATTGTTTATTCATGGAGACAATGATGATTTTGTTCCTGAGTATATGTGTGAACAATTATATGAATCAGCTAATTGCAAAAAAGATAAACTTATAATACACGGTGCAGGACATACTGAATCAAGGTATAAAGAACCAGATACATATTATAATAAGATATTTGATTTTATAAAAAATGTGGACTCAAACAAGCATTAGATGAAAACGGAAATCAAGATGGGACAAGTGATCATGTTGGAATTATAACGAGAACAAATATTACTAATAGAAATATCTATACAAATGTACTCTTTTGATGATGTACAAGTTATGGAATATGGTAGTCCAAAATATGAATAAAATTGGTATCAAGTAAAGTAAGAATACTTTGCTTGGTACTATTTATTTTTTTGCTTTTTTATGATACAATGCAAAAAAATCAAGGAGGATATAAATGTTAGAAAATATA
>CAKOVG010000022.1 GCA_934121875.1 uncultured Clostridia bacterium | reverse complement strand
AATTTGTCTTATTGAATGGGGTGAAATAATTGAGGATGCATTGCCTTCTAATTATATAAAGATTACATTTAGTAAAAATGAAGAAAATAATGAATATAGAGAATTAAACGTAGAAAGGATTTTGAGATGAAAATACTAGCAATTGATACTTCTTCTAAGAATGCAACTGTTGCAATTTTAGAAAACCAGAATACAATAGTTGAATTAAATAATAATGATGAAAAAACACATTCTCAAAAATTAATGCCTATGATTGATGAGGCCTTTAAAAAATCAAATTTATCATTAGATGATGTTAATTTGATTAGTTGTTGTGTTGGTCCTGGCTCTTTTACAGGTGTTAGGATTGGAATTGCCACTGCCAAAGCATTTGCAGATAGCAAAAATATTCCTACAGTTGGGGTTTCGTCTTTAGAAGCTTTAGCTTACAATTTAAATCAAGATGGTCTTATTTGCAGTTTGATAAACGCAAACAATGGTAATGTTTATGCTGGACTTTTTGAGATTGTTGAAGGTAAAACTTTAAAGAGCAAATTAGATTTCCTTTCTTTTAAAGATTCAAATGGAGATATTTCACTAAATCCATTAAGAGATTTTATTGAAGAAAATAACAAATTTTCTAGCATTTCATTTGTTGGTGATGGTGCAATTTTATATAAAGAGTTAATTGAAAAATTTATTTTTAATAACAGCAATATTACTGTTATTGAAGATCAAATTTCAACTGGTATAAGTATTGGAAGAATTGGTTATACTAAATACAAAAATGGTGAATATGGTGATTCAAGCTTTTTATCTCCTATTTATTTAAGAAAATCTCAAGCAGAGCTTGCTTTAGAAGAAAAGAATGGAATTAAAAATGATTAGTGAAATGAATTTACAAGATTTAGAAGATATTAAAGATTGCTTGTTAACAGATTTTGATGATTTTTGGTCATACAATATTTTAAAACAAGAATTAGAAAATGGTAAATCAAAATATTTTGTTTTAAAGCAAGAAAATGAAATTATAGGATTTGCTGGAATACTGTTAATTATTGATGAAGTTAATATTATGAATATTGTTGTAAGAAAAGACAAGAGAAATCTTGGTATTGGCTCTTTACTTTTAGAAAAAATTATTGACTTTTCAGAAATACATAATGCAACTTCTATTACATTAGAAGTAAACGAAAAAAACGTTCCAGCTATTAGTTTATATAAAAAATATGGTTTTAAACAGGTTGGTCTTAGAAAAAGATATTATAAAAATAATGATAATGCTATTTTAATGGATTTAGTGTTGTAACGAAGGAGGAAAATAAAATGAAAAAAACAAATGAACTTAATTATACAGATTTAAAAATGGTTTGTAACCCTAAACAGTTTGACTTTGAAACCACTGAAGAATTAGACCCTATAGATACAGGTATTGGACAAGATAGAGGTATTAGAGCTTTAGAATTTGGTTTGAATGTTGATGTTAAGGGTTATAATTTATATATAGAAGGTCCTAGTGGTGTTGGTAAAACTATGTATACCAAAAACTATTTAAATACCATTTCTAGAAAAAAGAAAGTACCTCAGGACTGGTGCTATATATATAATTTTGATAATCCAAATGAACCTATTGCTGTTTCACTTCCTGCTGGTGGTGGTAAAGAATTTCAAGATTTAATGGATAGATTTATAAATGATGTTAAAGTTGATATTAAATCTACATTTAATAATGAAGAATTTGAAAAAGAAAGAACTTTAATTAAGCAAGAATTTGAAGAAAAACGCAGTGTTTTAATGGCAAAATTAAATCAAAAATCTTCTGAATATGGATTTCAAGTTAAGTCTTCTCAAACTGGTATTTATATGATGCCTGTTATGAATGGCAAAGCTATGCCTGAGGAAGAGTTTAATAAATTAGATGAAGATATAAAAAAACAATATGAAGAAAAATCTACAATTGTCCAACAACATATTATGGAAGCAATTGGCGAAATTAAAGCTATTGAAAGGGAATCTGCTAAAAAAGTGGAAGAATGGCAGTCTAATGTTGCCCTACTTACTGTTAATACTCATATAAACTATATTAAGTCAAAATATAAAAGAAATAAAAAAGTTAATCACTTTTTAGATAGTATTAAAAAGGATATTTTAAAGAATATTTCATGTTTTATTGATAATAGCAAAGTCAAACAACAGCCTAATGTTCCTCAGCCAAAACCAGAATTGGTAAAACCTTGGTTAAATTATAGAGTTAATTTATTTATTGATAATAGCCAAACTGAAGGCGCTCCTGTTGTTATGGATTCAAACTATTCTTATCACAATATTTTTGGTAAGTTAGAATATGAAAATTATTATGGAAGCTTGAAAACAGATTTTACTATGTTAAAACCTGGATTACTTCATAAAGCAAATGGCGGTTATATTATGTTCCAAGCAACTGATTTATTAAGCAATAGCTTATGCTATGAAGCTTTAAAAAAGGCCTTAAGAACGAAAGAATTAGGAATTGAAAATACAGCTGACCCTCGTTCCTCAATGGTAATGATTTCTTTGAAGCCTGAGCCTATTCCTCTTGATTTAAAAGTAATTATTATTGGTGAAGAAAACATTTATCAATCTTTACTTGCTATAGATAACGATTTTAGAAAGTTATTTAAAATAAAGGTTGAATTTGAAGATGATGCTCCTATTACTCCTGAAAATATAAATAAGTTAGCAAGATTTATTTCTGGATATTGTGCACAAGAGGAATTACCTCCTCTTACTAAAGAAGCTGTTGCAAAGGTAGTAGAATATGCCTCTAAAGTGGCTGATAGTCAAGAAAAACTTTCTACTCGTTTTAATGATTTAGCGCAAATAATTGGCGAAGCAGCTACTTGGGCTAGAATAGGTCGTTCTAAATTAGTTACTGCTGAATACGTTAATAAAGCTTTAAAAGAAAGAGTTAATAGAGTTAAAAAATATGATTCTCGTTATATGGAAATGATAAAAGAAAATACTTTGCTTATTGATACTGATGGATTTGTAACTGGTCAAATAAATGGTTTAACAGTTATGAATGTTGGCGAATACAGTTTTGGTAAACCTGTGAAAATAACAGCCAATACTTATACCGGAAAAAATGGAATTATAAACATTGAGCGTGAAGTTGAACTTTCTGGTTCTTCTCATTCAAAAGGTGTTTTAATTTTAACAGGATACTTAGGTCAGATGTTTGCACAAGACATTCCTCTATCTCTTACTGCTAGTGTATGTTTTGAGCAATTATATAATGGTGTTGATGGTGATAGTGCTTCAAGTACAGAGCTATATGCTATACTTTCTAGCTTATCTGGTATTCCTATAAATCAAGCTATTAGTGTAACTGGTTCAGTTAACCAAAAAGGTGAAATTCAACCAATTGGTGGTGTTAATGATAAAATTGAAGGATTTTTCCAAATTTGTAAAATGCGTGGACTTAATGGAACACACGGAGTTATTATTCCAAAGCAAAATGTTCATAATTTAAATCTTTCTGATGAAGTTATTGAGGCTGTTAAAAATGGAGATTTTCATATTTATGCTATTTCTACTATTGAAGAAGGAATTGAATTATTAACCGGAGTTCCTGCTGGTAAGAAAGATGCAAATGGACATTTTCCTGCTGGTTCAATTAATTATCTAGCTTATGAAAAATTAAAAAAATATGCTCAAGTTTCACAAAAAAATAACTAGTTTTAAACTAGTTATTTTTGTTTATATATTTATATATAAGTAGCATATAATACTTTTTTATTTTGCACTTATTATTTTTCCTCCGCCTAGAACTATGTCATCTATGTAGAATACTGCTGATTGACCTGGCGTTACACGTGCTGTTGGTTTTTCAAAGCACACTTTTATTAGGTCATCTCCTACCATCTCTATTGTTGCTTTGTCTTCTTTTGCTGAATATCTTGTTTTTACTAAGACTGGCATTTTACCTTTAATTTCATCAACTAATAATAAGTTAATTTCATTTACTAACATTTCTGTGCTATATATTTCGCTTTCTTTGCCAACAATAACTTGATTTTTTTCTTTATTAAATCCAATTACATACAAAGGCTCTTTATATGAAATTCCAAGTCCCTTTCTTTGTCCTATTGTATAATTATATAGTCCATTGTGTTTTCCTAATACCTCTCCATCTGAAGTTACTATATCTCCCGCTTCTGGCTTTATATTAGAATTATTTTCTAAGAACTTTTTATAGTTTCCATCTGGAATAAAGCATATATCTTCACTGTCTGGTTTGTTTGCTACCTTCAAATTGTTTTGTCTTGCTATCTCCCTTATTTGCTCTTTATTTTCAAAGTCTGCTAGAGGAAACAATACATGTTCAATTAAATCTTTAGGAATTTGCCATAATACATAACTTTGATCCTTTTTACCTGCATTTGACTTTTTCAAAACCCATCTTTTATATTTTTCACTATACTCTGTTTTAGCATAATGACCTGTAGCAATATAATTACATCCAAGTTCTTTTGCTTTTTCATACATTGCACCAAATTTTAAATACTTATTACATTCAATACAAGGATTTGGTGTTTTGCAGTTTGCATAACAGTTAATAAAATCATCTATTACATGTTTTTTAAACTCTTCTTTATAGTCATAAGTAAAATGTGGTACTCCAATTGAGCTACAAACATTTTTAGCGTCTATATATGTATTTATATTGCAACAACTGCTTCCTGCAAATAGTTCTAGTGTTGTTCCTATTACTTCATACCCTTGTTGCTTTAGTAATAATGCTGACACACTGCTGTCAACTCCACCGCTCATTCCTAACAATACTTTCTTATTTTCCATTTTTCTCTAATAACTCCTCCATTGTATGCCATGCTAAAAGTACACACTTAACTCTGGCTGGCATATTTGATACATTTTTAAATGCAATTGCTTCTTCTAACTTTTTTAGTTCTTCTTCACTTTTAGTTTCTCTTTTTATCATATTTATAAATGTTTTTATAATTTCTTTAGCTTGCTCTATTGTTTTACCTTTTAAAGTATCTATCATAATAGATGTAGAACTTTGAGATATTGCACATCCATGTCCTGTAAAAGCCATGTTTTCTATTATGTTTCCATTTAGTTTAACCTGTATTTGTATTTCATCACCACAATTTGGATTATGACCTAACTCACAATAATCATAGCTTTCTAAATTTTTCTTGTTATATGAATTCATGCTATGTTCCATTATAAGGTCATTATAAATATCATCTAGTCCTTCCACTATTTTACTCCTTATTTATATACTTTTCAAACATTTTATATGTTTTATTTAGTGCATCTACTAATTTATCTACATCTTCTTTTGTATTGTATATAGAAAAACTTGCTCTACACGTAGAATCCATACCCATGTATCTTAGTAGTGGTTGAGCACAATGGTTTCCAGACCTTATGCATACACCATTTACGTCTAAAATACTTGCAACATCATGTGGATGTACTCCCTTTACATTAAAAGATACAACAGAAGAATGATTTTGCTTATTTGGAGTAACATACATTTCAATAAAGTTTAACTTAGACAATTCATTCACAGCATATTCTGTAACTTCTTGTTCTACTTTATTTATTGTTTCATATCCTATGCTTTCTATATAGTCTATTGCTGCTCCAAGCCCAACTACTCCCTCTACATTTTGTGTACCAGCTTCAAATTTATTTGGAAGTGGTGCATAAGTGGTGTTTTGCTCATATACATATTCTATCATATCTCCGCCCATTAGAAAAGGGGGCATTTTATTTAATAATTCTTTTTTTCCATATAATACACCTATTCCTAAAGGTGCAAACATTTTATGACCTGAAAAAACTAAAAAATCTGCATCTAAATCTTGAACATCCACTTTTGTATGAGGAATGCTTTGAGAAGCATCCACTATAACTATTGCACCTTTTTTATGTGCATATTTTATAATTTCTTTTACATTATTTATTGTTCCTAAAACATTTGATATATGAGTTATTCCAACAACTTTGGTTTTGTCTGTAATCTTACTTTCTATCTCTTCTTTCGATAGCTCAAACCCATTGTTTATATACATGTATTTAAGTATACTATTAGTTTGTTTAGTTACAAATTGCCATGGTACTAAATTAGAATGATGTTCCATAATTGATAAAACAACTTCATCATTTTGCTTTAACTTACTTAATCCATAAGAATATGCAATTAAGTTTAAACTTTCAGAAGCATTTTTAGAAAATATAATTTCTTCTTTATTTCTTGCATTTATGAACTTAGCAATTTTCTCTCTTGTATTTTCATATTGCTCTGTTGCTTCTAAGCTTAAACTATATGCTCCTCTATGTGGATTTGCATTAAACTTTTTATAAAATTCTTCAACTGCATTTATAACATATTGTGGTTTTTGTGAAGTAGCCCCACTATCTAAATAACTAATATCTCTATTTTCAAAAATTGGAAAATCTTTCTTGAAATCCATTTTAGTCAAGTCTCCTATCTATTTGTTCTAATATTTCTTGTTTTAATTGCTCATCTTTTATTGTTTGTATAATCTGATTAAACTTTGCTTTTACAAGTAATTTTATTGCATCTTTATAGCTTATTCCTCTACTCATAATGTAAAATAAATCTTTATTATCAACCTTTCCTGAAGCTGTGCTATGGTTTCCTTCAACATCATCTTCAGTACATAAAAGCATTGGTAAAGCTAATGATTTTGCTTTATCTGATAACAATATACAAAATTCATTTTCATTTCCTTTTGCTTTTTTACATCCTTTTTTGAAATCTATTGTTCCTTTGAAGTGTTTTTTACTTTCATCTTTTAAAGCTCCTTGCACATCAATATCAACACTAGATTCTTGTCCATTTATATCAACTATATAATTTATATCTTTCAATTGGTTTTGAGTTCCTAAGTAAATAGTTTTTACATTATTTTCGCATTTTTTTCCTAACACATTTGCATAATAATTTAAAATACTATTTTTTGCCCCTATATCAATAATTGTATAATTTACTTTTGCGTTGTTTTCTATAATACTTTCAATTGATTCAAAATTATCTGACAATTCATTTAGCATATTTACAATTGTAATATTAACATTTGCATTTGCTTTAAGTTTGATTATTCCATTATGAAAACATCTGCTATTAGTATTTGAACTATATTGTATAACAAGATTCAAATCATTTTCTGCTAATATTTCAATGTTATTTACTAAATTTAAATTATTAGCATCAAAGTTATATACTAGTTTTACATTAGCATTTTTGCCTTCTGTTACAATTTTTAAATTATTATTTGAATTTTGCACTTTTAGTCCAGTACCATAAATAAAACTTGTATCTGTAACATCTTTGCTTATACTACAATTCTCATTTATAATTTCGACTGTTTCAAACATTTTTAAATTGCTTGGAATATCTATATCTAATTCAATATTATTGATATTAAAATTATTTGATGTTCTTACTGGTGTTTCATTTAACCTCATCCTATTGCTCCTTCTAGCTCTAAACTAATTAAATTATTCATTTCTACCGCATACTCTAGTGGTAATTCTTTTGAAATTGGATATGCAAATCCTCTTACTATCATTGCTTTTGCGTCTTCTTCTGATAAGCCTCTGCTCATTAAATAAAATATTTCTTTATCACTTATTTTGCCAATTTTTGCTTCATGAGAAAACTCTACATCATCTGTTCTTATATCATTTACTGGTATTGTGTCTGACCTAGAAATATCATCTAACATTAAAGATTCACAAGACACCGAACATTTTGACTTTTCTGCATTTTGTCCTATTCTTACAAGTGCTCTATAGGTGCAACTTCCTCCATCTTTTGATATAGATTTTGAGTTAACAACAGATGATGTGTTTTTAGCATTATGTACTACTTTAAAACCTGTATCTAAGTTTTGCCCTTTACCTGCAAAAGTAATTCCTGTATATTCTGTTTTGGCCCCTTCTCCATTTAAAATGCTCATTGGGTATAGCATTGAAACTTTAGATCCAAAAGAACCTGTTACCCAGTCTATTTCAGCATTTTTACCAACAATAGCCTTTTTGGTGTTTAAATTCATCATATTTTTAGACCAATTTTCTATTGTAGAATATCTTAAATAAGCATTATCTTTTACATATAATTCAACACATCCTGCATGTAAATTTACTTTATTATACTTTGGTGCAGAGCATCCTTCTATAAAATGTAAACTTGCATTTTCTTCCACTATAATTAGTGTGTGTTCAAATTGACCTGATTCTGGTGAATTAAGCCTAAAATATGATTGTAATGGAATGTCCAATTTTACATTTTTAGGTACATATACAAATGAGCCACCTGACCAGACTGCTGCATGTAAAGCAACAAATTTATGATCATTTATTGGCACGCATTTCATAAAATGCTCTTTTACTAACTCTGGATAATCTTTTACTGCTGTATCCATATCAGTATATATAACTCCTTGTTTTTTTAGTTCTTCTTTTATACTATGATATACAACCTCTGAATCATATTGAGCACCAACACCTGCCAATGAATTTTTCTCTGCTTCTGGAATTCCTAATTTATCAAAAGTATTTCTAATATCTTCCGGTACATCTTCCCAATTAGAATTTAGCTTTGACTTTGGTTTAACATAAGTTGCAATTTCATCCATTTTCAGTTCTGATAAATCAGGACCCCAAGTTGGTAATTCTAGCTTATTGTATGTTTTTAATGCTTGTAGTCTTAAATTTAACATCCATTCTGGCTCATTTTTCTTTTTTGATATTTCTTCTACTATTTCTTTATTTAAACCTTTTTGCATTTTAAATTCATATTCATCTTTATTTTTAATATCATAGATATTTCTATCAATATCATTTACATTTGTTTTTGCCATTTTATACCTCTAAATTCTTGTATTTTTCATATCCATTTTCTTCGATTTCTTTTGCTAAATTAGCGTCTCCTGTTTTTACAATTTTTCCATCAATTAAAATATGTACAAAGTCAACTTTTAAGTTTTCTAAAATTTTCATGTTATGTGTTATAATTAAAACTGCATTTTCACTATTTTTATACATTTCAATACCTTTTGATACAGTTCTTACTGCATCTACATCAAGCCCTGAATCAGTTTCATCTAATATACTTAATTTAGGGTTTAATACAAGCATTTGTAATATTTCATTCTTTTTCTTTTCCCCACCAGAAAATCCTACATTCAAATTTCTGTCTACTAGTTTTGGATTCATATTTAATTCTTCTACATATTTTTGAATAGTATTTTTAAATTCAAAAATCTTTACTGGTTTGTTGACAATTTTGTTTTTGGCAGTTTTTAAAAAGTTTGTGCATGAAATTCCTGGTATTTCTACTGGTGATTGAAAAGACATAAATACACCTTTTTGTGCTATTTTATCTGTTGACAAATCACTTATGTTTTCACCTTCAAAAATTATTTTTCCACTCATTTTTTTATATTCTGGATTATTAAATATACAATTTGCAAGGGTTGATTTTCCTGCACCATTTGGTCCCATTATTACATGAATTTCTCCTTTATTGATATTTAAATTTAATCCTTTTAATATTTGTTTATCTCCTACATTTGCATATAAATTATTTATTTGTAATAAATTTTCCATTATTATCTCCTTTTCATACTAGCATACTAGGAATTATATCATCTAATTCCTAGTAAGTCAATAGGTAATAGTTATCATGCAATAAAATAAAGAACTACTTAATTGTAGTTCTTTGCTATTTTATCAGGTCTGCTAATGTTTTACTGTCTACATATTCATTTATTACATTATCTAGTCCCTGCCAAAATGCGAATGTTTTACAATTTTCTTTTCTACAACATTCTTCTCCACTTACACATGCAATTGGCGCAAGGTCTCCTTCTGTTTTTCTTAATATATCTCCTACTTTATATTGTTCAGGTGATTTTGCTAGTTTGTAACCTCCATTGTTACCTCTTGCAGTTTCTAAGTATCCTGCTTTATTTAATAAAGCAACAATTTGTTCAAGATATTTTAAAGACACCTCTTGTCTATTTGCTATATCTTTTAATGATATATAATTTTCATCATTGTGTGTTGCTAAATCTATCATTACTCTAAGTGCATATCTTCCTTTTGTAGATATTTTCATTTTTATCTCCTCCAATTGTTACTATTATACTACTATTTTAGTAGGATTTCAAGATAAAAAACGGATTACAAGAATTTCTACGCAGTGCAAACTGCTAGAAATTCTAATAATTCGCATATTTATCTTCTACGGAATTTACTCCTACCAGGAGCAAATTCCTAGAATATAAAAAAAAGTGAAAAGTCATCCTTTTAAAAAGATAATTTTCACTCTTTTATTTATAAAGTTATCTAGATTATTCTTTTACTTCGTCAACTTTTTCTTCGCTAACTGTATCTGTAACTTCTTCTACAACTGGAGTTTCTGTTTCAACAGCTGGTGCTTCTTCTGGAGCAGCTTCAACTGGAACTTCTTCAACTAATTCTTCTTTTACAGTAATCTCTTTGTTTTCAATTCTAGCACCTGTATTTTCTTTTGTCTTAGCAGCTTTACCAACTCTGTCTCTTAAGTAGTATAGTTTTGCTCTTCTAGCTTTACCAACTCTTACTACTTCAACTTTTTCTACTAATGGTGAATGTACTAAGAATGTTTTTTCAACACCTACACCATAAGAAATTTTTCTTACTGTGAAAGATGCATTTACTCCTCCGTTTTGTTTTTTAATGATAATTCCTTCAAATACTTGAATTCTTTCTCTATTACCTTCTTTAATTTTTTGATGTACTTTAACTGTATCACCAACTTTTAAATCTGGTATCTTGTTTTTTAATTGCTCGTGTTCAATTGATTTTACGATATCCATAACTTTGAATATCCTCCTTTCTTTTTATTTTAATAAATCTGGTCTTTTTTGTTTTGTTATTTTGAGAGATTGTTGTTCTCTCCATTTTCTTATATTTTCATGATGTCCAGATAATAATACTTCTGGAACCTTTTGCTTATGAAATTCTTCTGGTCTTGTGTATTGTGGATATTCTAAAAGGTTATTTGTAAAAGACTCTTCATGTGTAGATTCTTGTTTTAATACCCCTTGTATATATCTACTAACACTGTCTACTAATACCATTGCTGGTATTTCTCCACCTGTTAGCACATAATCTCCAATTGATATTTCTTCGTCTACAATTTCGTCTATAACTCTTTGATCTATTCCTTCATAATGCCCACATAATAAAATTAAATGTTCTTGTTTAGAAAGTTCTAAGACTTTTTTTTGATTTAACACATTTCCTTTAGGTGATAAATATATAACTTTTGCATTTTCTTTATTTGGTATTGAAGAATATGCATTATATACTACGTTTGGCATCATTATCATTCCTGCTCCACCACCATATGGTGTATCATCTACTTTTTTGTGTTTATCTTTAGAAAAATCTCTAATATTAATTAAATTTATTTGTATTAACTGCTTTTCAATTGCTCTTCCAATAATGCTTTGCTTAATTGCTTCAAACATTTCTGGAAAAAGAGTTAATATATCAAATTTCATTATTTTTCCTTTCTTAAACTAATCCTTTTATTAAATGAACTATTATTTTTTCTTGTTCTAAATCAATTTGTTTAATTACTTCACCAATTCCAGGTAATAATATTTGTTTTCCATCTTCTGATTTTATAACATAAATATCATTTGCTCCTGAATTGTATATGTCTTCTAGTTTTCCAAGTAATATATTTTCATCAGTATAAACTGATAGTCCAAGTAAATCTGCTATAAAATAGGTGTCTTTTGGAAGCTTTCTTGCATTTTCTCTTGCTATTTTTATATAGCAACCTCTATACTTTTCTGCTTCTTCAACAGTATCAATTCCTTTTAATTTTAATAGAACTTGATTTTTACTATACTTTACTTCTTCAATTTGAATGTCTAGTAATTTACCATTTTTTTCTACTAAAATAGATTCTAGTTCTTCAAATTGAGAAATATCGTCTGTAAAAGAATTTACTTTTACCATACCTTTTATTCCAAAGTGATTTACAATTTGACCTAATTCAAAATATTCTTGTTTCATAATTTTCCTCTAATCCACAAATTCAATAATTACCTTTTTGTGTTCTTTGGCAGCTAAAGATTTCATAACTGTACGAATTGCTTTTGCAATTTTACCTTGTTTTCCAATTACTTTTCCCATATCTGAGTCTGCTACTTTTACTTCAAATATTGTAGCTTTTTCCTCTTCTCTTGAGTTTAT
Source organism: uncultured Clostridia bacterium (assembly GCA_934121875.1). GTDB lineage: Bacteria > Bacillota > Clostridia > TANB77 > CAG-508 > CAG-273. Next base: position 3,531 of record CAKOVG010000022.1, on the reverse strand, counting down.
AGTAACTTGTTCTTTGTTGTCTACCAAGTTTAGAATAATAGTTTCTAAAATTTCTTTCATTTAAGTTTTTACCTTCCTTATGAAAATTATTTTTTAGCTACTCTTTCTACTAATTCTTTTACTGAATCTGTTGGTTTTGCACCATTTTTGATCCATGTAGCTAATTTTTCGTTATCTATTACTATTGTAGAAGGTTCTGTCATTGGATCATATGAACCAATTTTTTCGATGATTTTTCCATCTCTTGGGCTTTTAGAGTCTGCTACAACTATGTGATAGAATGGAGCTTTTTTAGCACCTTGTCTTTGTAATCTGATTTTTACCATTTGTTTTTCACCTCCTGAAAATTTGTTATTTATATTTTTTAAAATTAAAAACTTTATTAAATAATAATGTTAAAATCGCTTTCTTTTAACATTATTATTCTAAATTTTTTATTGAATATTTAAAATTTAAAATTTTTAGTATCCATGTTCTTCATCATCTTTTTAATTCCACCTTTATTATTTTGCATTTGTTTCATCATTTTTTGTGTCATTTCAAAAGATTTCATAAATTTATTTATTTCTTGAACTGAAGTTCCACTACCTTTTGCTATTCTTATTCTTCTACTTCCATTTAGCAATTTTGGATTTTTTCTTTCGGCTTTTGTCATTGAGCAAATCATTGCTTCTATTCTAACAAATTCTTTATCATCTACTTTTACATCTTTTAATTGATTCATTCCTGGAACCAGTTTTAGTAAAGATGAAAAAGAGCCCATTTTTTTTATTTGTCTTAATTGTATTAAATAGTCATCTAAGTCAAATTCTTTTTTCTTAAGCTGTTTTTCTATTTTTTCAGCTTCTTCTAAGTCAAAACTTTCTTCTGCTTTTTCTATAATTGAAAGCACATCACCCATTCCTAAAATTCTTTGTGCCATTCTATCTGGATGAAATGCCTCTATATCGCTTAATTTTTCTCCTGTTGCTGCAAATTTAATTGGTCTACCTGTAACTTTTTTTACTGATAGTGCAGCACCACCACGAGTGTCTCCATCTAATTTTGTAAGAACAATTCCATCAATACCTAAGTTTTCATTAAATGATTTTGCAACATTTACAGCATCTTGACCAGTCATACTATCTACTACTAATAGAATTTCATGTGGTTTTACATTTGCTTTTACGTTTTTTAGTTCTTGCATTAGTTCTTCATCAATGTGTAATCTACCTGCAGTATCTAATATTACTACGTCATTTAACTTACTTATTGCTGTTGACATAGCTTGTTTAGCAATATGTACAACATCTTTTGATTGTTCATTTGCAAATACTGGTATGTTAAGTTGAGAGCCAACTACTTGTAATTGCTTAATAGCTGCTGGTCTATATATATCACATGCAACTAATAATGGTTTTTTACCTTGTTTACGAAGTAAGTTTGCAAGTTTTCCAGCTGTAGTTGTTTTACCTGATCCTTGAAGTCCAACTAACATAATAACTGTTGGTGGATTTGGAGTGAAGTTTATTTTACTTTCTGTTCCTCCTAAAAGTTCTACTAATTCATCTTTTACTATTTTAATAACTTGTTGCCCTGGCGTTAATGATTTTAATACATCTTGACCTAAAGCCTTTTCTTGAACAGATGCAATAAATTCTTTAACTATAACATAGTTGACATCTGCCTCTAGTAATGCAAGTTTTACTTCTCTAAGCATTTCTTTTAAATCAGATTCTGTAATTCTTGCCTTGCCTCTAAGTTTTTTAGTAATATCTTGAAGTTTTGAACTTAATCCCTCAAAAGCCATCTGTTAGCCCCCTTTTTTCTTTTTTATGCTAAGCAACTTAACTCTTCTCTAACATGATTTAAAATTTTTTCAATTTTTTTATCAGAAGATGTAGTTTCAATTTTGCTTAATTCTTCTAATATTTCTTGAAGTTTGCGTTCTTGATTTAATGTTTTTTTCATAAATGTTAGCTTTTCTTCTAATTCGAAAAGTTTGTTTTCTCCCTTCTTTATTATGTCTCTCACTGCTTGCCTTGTTATTTTATTATTCTCAGCAATTTCTGAAAGTGACAAGTCATTGTTGTAATAATCATTTATTACTTGATATTGTTTTTCAGTTAGCATTTTGCCATATATTTGACATAGCATACTTACTTTCACGTTTTTTTCCAAATGACTTCACTCCTTTTTTCTCGAGTAATAATTACTTTTCTTTTTAGAAAAGGTTATTTGGTTAGATTTTATAACCCAACTGTAAAAATGCAAAAATATATTAGCATTTTTTGTAATGCTAATATACTTTACACTATTTTTGTTCATTTGTCAAGTAGTTTAGTAAATTATTGTTAATTTGTTTTTTTGAACTTTAAAGTACTCTATTTTACCTGGATATCAGATTATAGAGAAACTACCGCGCGCACCCCAAGGCTAGGACTGATAGGGTCGCCGGTAGAGTAACACAATGTGTAGTAGTCCACATTATACCCAGAAGTATTCACATTGCGCATGTAGAAGTTCGAAATGTCAGTGCCTGCAAACACGCACGAAGACGCAAGCCAGTAATTTTCACTAAATAATGCTTTATATGCATTTGTTGTTTTTGCTATTCCTACTGTTGTTCCAGAACTATTTTCTGTTAATGTATCTGCATAATAATAGTAATAAGTACTTGTTTCTGTTATTGATGTTACTCCATTTGATCCTATTTCTCTTCCATCTGGATGTTCATATTTATTGTTTGATAAAGCTCCGTTATATTTTTGTCCATTTGATCCTGTACTTCCACTTAATGTATATGTTACTTTATTTCCATATTCATCCATTTGTCCTTGACGGAATCTTTTTCCGTTTCCTGTTTTGTTTGGATCATATCCTGTTACTCTATTTATATCTTCTACTTTTATACTTCTTGCATTTGTTCCATATGGTTTACACATATTATCTAATTGTGTTACTCCTGTGTTATATCCTGCTATTCCTGATAATTGTAATTTTCCAATATTTTTCTCTGACATTATTAGTAATTTTCCATTTTCTGCTCCTAGTATCTTCCATCCTCCTGTATAACTTGATACTCCACAAGCATAATCATAGTTTTCTCCAACTTCTTTTGTTATTGTAGATCCGTTCGTTTTATGTGTTCCTGTTACTTGTGTTTTATTTTGGATCCATGTATAATCTGATACTGCTATTTCTGCTTTTACTGTTCCTTTTACTGTTTCTTTTTTGTTTCCAGCATTATCTACTGATAATACATGTAAATACCAGTTTCCAACTGCTGTTGCCGTTAGTTTTATTATTTCTGTTTCACTTACAAATGTATTGCTATATTTGCTTTCTTCTGTTCCTATTGCTGTACTTGTTTGGTTAAATTCCCATTTACTTTTTCTTGGGTTTATTCCACTTTCATTATCTTTTAATGTTACTGTTGCTGTAATTTCTTTATTTATTTCTGCATTTAATGTATTAAATGATATTGTTGCTTCTTGTGGTGCTACACCATCTTCTATATTTACTATTGTTTGTTCTCCATAGTTTATTCCA
>CAKOVG010000021.1 GCA_934121875.1 uncultured Clostridia bacterium | reverse complement strand
TCTCCTCCTAACTATAATAATTATACTATCTTTTATTATTATAGTCAAGTTTTTTCAAAATTATGAAAAAACTTTTGCTTTTTGTAGAATATTTTCAAATATTTTTTAACATCTTTTATTTAAATTTTCTAAAAAATAGTTAAAATAAGGAAAAAGTCAATAAATTTGAGTATAATTCTCAAATTTATTGACTTTTTATCTTATTTCAAACGTTTTCATTTCAATTACTTTTTATTTTAATTATTCTCTGTGCATAAATCTAATATTTCATTTTCTGATATAGTTTTATTATATCTATCATTATAATCAGAAATAAAATTACTTATGTTATATATATAATCGTCAACATTGGTTGCTCCGTTTAGTAATTTTTCTTGTAATACCTCTATTCCTCCCAAAACATATTTTTCAAAAATCTTATAACACTCCTCTTTCTCAGTTGAACCTTTTGCATATCTAAAAGCCCTATCAAGTCTTGTTTCTATGCTATCTTTATCTTTATTATGAAGTAACATTATCAATTCATAATTGTAATTTAATGTATATGATTCCCTATTCATTTGGTCAAAGTTAATTTTTTTAACATTATCTGTTGTTATTTGACCAGATTCATCTCTCTGCGACATTCTTCCATATAAATAACCTATAATAGGTGCAATTATTAAAACATCTATATTTCTTTCAAACAATTTGAATTTTGTTTCACTATCAAGTTCAGTCGTTAGTTGTGTTACTATTATGGCATGCTTGCCTTTAAAAGTATAATCTCTATCAAACATATTAAAATTCACCTACCTTTGTTATTTTACTATCTACTGGCATTTCTTTATTTTTTAATGAAACTTCATATTCAATTCCTATTTTATTAGTCATTTCATTTTTTGCAATATTACCATCAGAATCTTTAATAAAAATTATAACCTGTCTAGCAATTCCCGGTATAACTTCACATATATTTTTAATTCTTTTTTGGTCAAAAGAAGATAAAGGTGCGTCCATAACAAGTGGATATTCGTCTGTAACAATTCCGTCATTGTCTGTTTTTTCTTTTACTTTTTGTTTTGCTAAACTAATAACACCTACAATAAATGCAAAAATTATTGAATAACTTTTAGCAGTATTTGAATCGATATTTGAAGTATTTTCTTCTAGTGCATTTACGTGTGATGTTATTTTATATTTTTCATCAATATTAATTGTCATACCACCTGCATAAATTTTTTCAAATAATGAATTTATTTGGTCTTCTAATTTTTCTCTTGTTGTTGATTCCTGATAATCGTAAGTTTGCTTAAATTTGTTATATGCTTCTCTTGCATATATAATTTGTTCTTCTAAAATTTTATTTTTTTCTATCTTCATTTGCAATCTACTGATTTCTGCTTCGGCTTCTCGTTTCTTTTCATCTAAATATAAATTTTGACTTGTTAATCCATTTTTTTCATCATTAAGATCTCTTAATGTTTTCTCCATTGACATTTGCCTACTTTTTAAATCAGTAACTTTTGTATTATTTGATTTTAATATGTCTTTATCAATATCTCCGATATTATGTTCTAATTCCTCTATTTTCAAACTACAACCTCTTATAGAACTTAATTGTTGTTGAATATTTGTATAATAGCTTTCACTCGATTTTATAGAAGAATTTGAATGTGCTTGAAATCCAGATATTGCAGTACCAAGTGATTGTGGTGGTATGTATTTCAACAATTCAGTCAAGTTAATAACTGCCTTAGATGTAGGATCGGATAAATCAGTTCCACATATACATTTTTTTCTATTCATTAGAAATTTAATAGTTTCTGCCCTTACAGAAGGAATACCTTTATCTATATTATCTGTATTTTTTAGTTCTACCAAGGCTTCTTTTATTAATTGTCTTGATAAATAACTATAAGTTCCCTTAGAAAAATTATTCATTAATGCAGATACTGCGTTATTTTTATTTTGTTTTTCTCGTTTTAATAACTCATTTAAACGGTTTAGTTCTTGTTGCATTTTTTCTACATCTGCAAAGTTTAATATTTCTGTTTTTGCCTTTTCTATTTCTGTTTCATAATAATTTATTTCTTCTTCAATCTTTACAATTCTCGCATTATTACCTTCAATTTTATCAGTTGAAGAATAAATACTTTCTCTAAGTTCTCTTGTTTTTTGATCACCTGCTGCGTCCATTTGAGCATTGTACCTTCCTATAACACTATTTTTTGACTCTGGATTTAAATGGTCTATCGCTTTGGTTAAGGCTGTAAGTCCTAATATATTTTGAACTGCTGTTTTAAATTCTTCGCTCTTTCCAGAGTTTACTTCACCAGCCATTTTTTCTATTCTTTCACCATCAAAGAAGAAATACTTTGATAATGATTCTGGTAATATATTAGAAATTGTGGCAATATTTTTTAAAGGATTGTTGACTACTGTTTGTCCATCTTCCTTTTTTATAAATATTTCTAATGTAGGATTATCTGGCTTAACAATACCATTTACATCTTTTTTATATACTTGTTTACGAATTATTGTATATTCAATTTCATTATGCTCTAACTCTAATTTTGCAATAACTTCGGAACTACTTCCTAACATCATCTCCTTTTCAACAAGGCTATTTAGAACAGATTTATTCTTAAATCCATCTGTTTTAGAGTACAATACCCACTGAAATGCTTGTGCAAGTGTTGTCTTTCCGGCTCCATTTTCTGCCATAACGAGAGTAACATTTTTTTCAGGATCGGTTGAAAATTCTATTTCGTGTTCGCCCTTAAATGGTCTAAAATTCGTTAAATATAATTTTTTTAACAACATTTTACTTCCTCCTCTATTATTTTTTCTATTTTCTTTTTTAAATCCTCATCATTAAATTCACGTGTTTTTACATTATCATTTTCTAATTGTATAATTTTCTTAATAATTCTGTTTAATTTTTGCTCATCAATAGTAATAGCACTAACATTATTTTGTTCTTGTATTTCTTCATTAATCATAATATCCCTCCTCTATATTAAAATCATCTTCTATACCTTCATTTTCATTTAGTCTGTATGTATCTGTTATTTCATATATAAGTTTATCTGATTCCATTCTATTCAACGCTAATCGCTTAAACTCTATCATTCTATTTATTTCATTTCTTACCATAGATTTTTCACATTTTATTTCATCAAAAGTAAGGTTTAATGCCTCATCCAGTGGTCTTGGTAAAGTAATAAAATCGTATATTACTGCAAATTCTTTTCCCTTACACTTTCTTAAAACTCTTCCTCTTCTTTGAATATACTCTTTTGGATTAGTTGTACTTGCAAGAATAAATGCAGTTTTTATTGCAGGTATATTTACACCTTCATCTAAACATTTTATAGCAACCAGTGCTTGAAGATAATCTCCGTCATAGAATTTTTTTCTTAGTAAATCTCTTGTTGCACTATCTTCATTAGAAGTAAATTGTGCTACATTCATTTTTAGTTCTTTTCCTAATAATTCTGTAATTGCATCTATTTGTCGCATATCTTCTCCACTATCGTCTTGCTCTGCAATTCTAGTAGCACCACAATATACTAATATATGATTATCTTTAACATATGGCTTTATTTCTTTGGCAAGAGCAAATACTTTATTATATGCCCCAGCAATTACTCTTGCTCTTTTCTGTGCTAGTACTTTTCCTCTTTCATTTAGTTCAGTTTTTCCCTTTTTCTTCACAATACATCTTGATATTTCTTTTGATAAATTATGATATTCTTCAAGTTCTTCATTAGTAAAATATACTACCACAGGATGATACTCATATGGTGTTAAAAATTTTTGATTAATTGCTTCTTCAAGTGAGAATTCTATACATTTTTTTCCAAAGTATTTCTGTAAGGCTTCCGTTCCTTCTACATCTCCGTGGCGTTCCAATGTTGCAGATAATGCCAGTCTATAATTAAACTTATCTGTTAATGTTCTTTTTAAATTCATTGCTCCAAAGTTATGTGCCTCATCTACAACTAATAATAAGTCGCCCTTAATATTTTGTATTTGAGTCTGAATATAATCAGTAGCAAAAGTCCCATTAGTACATACAAAGCAAAAGAAATTTCTTACACCTAAATTATAATCCATAATTGCCATCTTGAATTTTTGCTTAAAATCTTTTTGTACTGAGGAGCTATGCCCTATAATTGGATTTATATTAAAATTCAATATATCTTCCACCCACTGATCAACTAAATGTTGATATGGACAGACAATAATAACTGCCAGTTTTCCCTTTTTATCTTTATATAATTGTGTAATAGCACCTAATCCAGTAAAAGTTTTACCAGTTCCGGTTGCCATATCAAAAATACCACAGTAATTATTTTCTTGCCAATTTTTTATTGCTTTCAACTGATAGTCATAAAAAGATACTCCAATTGGAATTTCTGGTGAATTAGTAACCATTTTTAATTTATCAATACCAGTTTCATTTATTTTTCTTTTTGCTTCAATTAGAAATTCTTTTTTATCTATTTCCCAATCAACCGTTTCTTTTTTATATGAAAGTAATTTTTCTTTTACAATTTCAGGAAAATCACAAACAACGGCATTACCATCACTGTTGTTCCATAACTGATCAAATGATTTTTCTTTTATAGAAACTCTATCTTTATCTTCCCAAGATGTAAATACATCCACTATTTCATAATTATTCACAAACGCATTTTCAGTTTCATTCATAGAACCAGAAAATGCAATAATATTATTTTCATTGTCATACATTAATCCTAATTTTTCGTGATATAATCCTAATTTTTCACCTTTTAAGGAAAATGCAATTTTTATATCTAGTTTTTCTTGTGCAATTAATGTTGCTAACAAATTTAATCGTTCTTCTTCAAAATAATTTTGAGGTTCAGTTATGTATTGTAATAAAGCCCTTTCAATAATATTATCTCTTATTTCATATCCTTTATTTATTGCTTCAATATCTTCATCTGATAAATTAGGAGAAGCAATTAGTAAAATTTTTCCTCCATTATTAATTAAATTGGAAATTCCATAAGATATTTCTAGTAATGAGGAAGATGAGAAAAAACCTACACTTCTTTTATATAATTTTGCTTCTTTTAATAACGGAATGTAAAAATCAGTAACAATATTATCTCTTGGAGAACGATATTCCTTTTTTAAACTAACATCCAATAAACTCATACTTACTCCTTTCTATAAAGTTTTTAGTGCCTTAATCAAGTAATCAATGTCTGCTTTACTCGTAAAATAACTTAAACTCACTCTTATTGTACCAGAGTATTCAAGTGAATCAATAAATTCGTGTATTAATGGTGAGCAATGATAACCAGTTCTAACACAAATATCAAATTCATCATCTAAAATTGTACCTACGTCATCTGACTTATAGCCATCAATTCCAATAGAAACAACGCCAAAAATCGAATCATAATCATCTGGTATAAAAACTTTAATTTTATTTAATTTTAACAACTCTGAAATCAAATACATTGTTAAGTCTTTTTCGTGTTCATATACTTTTGTTTTTGATAGCCAATCTGTACTAGCATTTAATCCATACATAGCAACAATATTGCTACTTCCTGCTTCATAACCTTCTGGAAAAGAATCTGGCATATTAGGATTTAATGTGTCTGAACCTGTTCCTCCAAAAATATTCTTTTTTAAAAAATCATTTTGTAATTTTATGTATCCTGCAATACCAAATGAAGCATATAATGACTTATGACCTGCAAATACAATATAGTTAATATTACTAAAATCATCAATTTTTATTATTCCATATCCTTGAGAACTATCAAGAATATTAATTGAATTGTACTTTTTGCCTTTTTCAAATATCTCATTATATGGCAACATATATCCCGTAACATTACTAACTTGTGACAATAATATTGCTTTTGGAGAATGAAGTGCAAAAAGATTTTCTATTTTTTGTAAATCTGGTTTCCAAGTTATTTTATCAAAAGGCAATACAGACACATTAACTTTACATCTCCTTTTTAATTCTTCGAGAGGTCGTATTATAGAATTATGTTCAAATGGACTAACATAAATATAATCTCCCTCTTTTACATCTATACCAAATATTAAATCATTCAATGCATTTGTTGCAGAGTTTGTAAATGCGATTTTTCCCGTTTTTATATTATTCAAATCAAGTATTTTTCTTCTTACATCTTCCTTTATTTCAGAAGCAACTCTTGCAACTTTATAACTGCCTCTGCCAGTATTAAAAGCATTCCTATTTCCTGTATCCAAAGCCTTATAAACAGTTTCTGGCTTTGGATATGTAGTTGCAGCATTATCTAAGTAAACCATAAAATATCACCATCCCTTACATATAATTTTTTATAATATCAACCAATACACTTATTTTTTCTTCTTCTGAAAGAGAATTACCATATTCACTTATTATTTCTTCAATATTATTTTTCATTGTATTACCAATAACTGAAATATTATCATTTGAAGTAAGGTATTTTTCTATTTTTTCATTTCCATCAATTAAGAGAATTCTATTTGATTCTTTTGAACTTTTATCATTTCCATTTTTAACCTCTTGTATGACTTCTTTTATACTATTCATATATGTTTCTATATCAGATGGTTGCCAATCTTCAATATAATAACCTGTCATTATTTTTGAGATTTTTTCAACAACATCATTCTCATCGTGTGTAGTTAAATTTTTAATATATTCAATGAAATTTCTTGCCTTTATATCGTATATTCGTTTAGAGTTTTCAAGTTCATTATTTGAATACCATTCCTTTAATAACGAAGTAATGCTACCTTTAAATTTACTGTCAAAAACATTCTTTGTTTCTCTTATCAAAGTTCGATAATAATTTTCAATAAATTTATCAAAATAATCTTTCATTGCACTAATTTCGGCTATTACATTTTCATAATTATTAGTATTTAATATTTCAAATAAACGAGTGTAAATAAATTCATTATTATTTATATCTGGTCTTAATAACTCATCTTTTATTGTTATATATGCTTCTTTTATTTCAGGAAAATCCCTGGAATATGTATATTCTCTTATAATTCTTGGCAAAGATAAAATCCATCTTCTCATTGTATCAACTAATTTTTTCAAATTAATTCTTTGTGTATCTAAATTTGGAACACCATATAAATACATCAAGTTAGACAAATATTTTATCTTATCAGTTGTTCCTTTTTCAGTATGTATATAATATTTTTCTGGATTATCGTTAATTTTTATTAAATTAGAAGAATCTAAATCAATTTCCTTATTCATAAAATATATTACAATAATATCTGAAAAATTATATAGGGACATTGCAATTAATATAGGAATTATTCCCTTTCTAATTGAATATGGTTCAGCAGTTAATATTGAGTAAAGTTTTGAAAAAGAGATTTTTGTATTTTCACTTTGTTCAATAAACTTGTTAATAACTTCAATAACATCTTTTATTGAATCACTATTCTTTTTTTCCACTATTGCCTTATATATTGTTGCTTCGGCACTTGTCTTGCTTTTTATTAAAGATTGATCATTTAATAAAATTGTATCAATAACAATATCTCTTGCTTTTTTTATTGGTGCAGTTAAGTCTTTTTTGTTAATCATTTCATTGTTAATTATTGGTGTTTTATTATAAATATTAGCACAAATATCAGATAAATAAGAACTTACATTTTTAACTTTTCTTTCAATATTATTTCTATAAATATATTCTTGAATATTCTCTTTATCAAAATAAAGTGTTACTTGTTCTTCAATCGCTTCAACAGTTTCTTTTAACATAAGATTTAATTCTGTCCCAATTTCATCATTTCCACTATTTTCTTTTATCATATAATTAATTGCTTTATATTCTTTTAGTATATTTATTAAATTCTTGCTAAAAATAGTTTTTGGTATTGATAACACTACTTTATTATTATCTATTTTTGAAAAATGTTCTCTTATTTCTTGAATATTTCTAGATTCTCTAATAAGATTTATAATTATTCCATCACAGTATTCATTTTCAAGTATCAATCCAAAGTCAGAGAATGATAGTAGTTCTTTTTCACTTAAATATACATTTTTAAAAAATCTTGTAATCTTATATTCTTCATTATATCTTCTTGGCAAACAATAACTTTTATTAATTACTTCATTTAATGTATCTTTTATATTAATATCATAAAATTGATTTTCAACTAATCTTTTAACCTCTTTTGATAACTCTCTGTTATAAATTGTTGAAAATTCTAATTCGTCAGTTATTTTTTTTCTTTTAATTATACTTTTTTCAATTAGATTGTTAATTGCCAACATATATTCTTCATTTGTTAAATCAAGTGACAACCTAATAGTTATATCATCTGGAATTAATGTTTCAATTTCACCAATCATATATATGATACTTAATGATTTTACTATATTTATTTCATTCTTCTCTTTTACTTTACTTAAAGCATTTTCCGATTTCATCCATACATCTTTGATAGAACTATCAATATCTTTTTTAAACAAAGGCTTAAAGTAATCATATACATTATTTATATTAAATAATCCATCACTGTTTTGCTTTATAAAACTTTTTAAACTATTAGAATCGTCATCTGTTAAAAAAGTAAATAAAGTTCTTTCATTCTGGGCGATTTTTTCTGATAATTGAATTAAAGCAAAAACTGTTATAGGGTTTAATGGAAAACAGCCCTTATATAAAACTTCTTCTATATTTTCGATATTTTCAAATATCTTTATTTTTTTTATGTCGTTATAAACTGATATATTTTTTGAATACTCTTGTTTATAGTATTTATCAAAATTTTCTTTTTTTTGTAATGCATATGATACTATTTCATAATTTTGCTCAATACTTCTGTTAAAATATAATTCTTTAAATCTACCTTCCACTGTTTTGAAAGCATTTGCTTTATCTTCATCTAAATTATGAGCATATTGATTTATTGTTTTATGAGTTATACAACTCAAATGTATTTGCTCATTACTACCAGTTCTATTTGCAAGTTCTGCAAAATCTTGTAAAAGTTTCAAGTCTTTCATCATATGACTATTTTCTACATATTCTAGGAATTTACTAAACTCATCAAAAACTATAAAAATACCAGTATAATTGTATTTTGTAATTTCGTGTGTCATATCTTTATATGTTTTTATAATATCAGAATTTACTAATGGATTAAACTCTTGACCGTGTAAAATGCAACTATAAACATTTTTAAATATTTCATAATATTCTTCTGAATAATTTTTCAATCCCTTTTTCAAATCTTTCAAACTGCAATTATATTCTTTTAAGCATTTTTTAAAATCTTCAACAGCAACTTGATACTTTTCTTCCCATTTTTCAATTACTTTAATAGCAACATCAAAATATGTATTTACGATAACATCAGATAATTTTTCACGCTCTAATGCTTCTGATAAAGCCAACAAAAAGGCTTGGTTAAGATCACCATAATTACTATTAATAATAACTGGCATTAGTCGTAACTTTCTTTCTCTTATATTTTTTAATGTATCATACAATTCCTCATCAATATTTCTTATTTTAACTATAAATTCATCAATGTATTTAATATCATTTTTTTCATAATCATTTAATAAAGTAATAAGAACAAGTAACAAATGTGACTTTCCTTTTCCATAAGGTCCAACTAAGGTAGTAGCCCTGTTTTTTCCATTAACAATACTTTCTATATATTTTTTTAGCAATTCACATCCATCTTTTGTTGGTATATATTCTTTTATTTTATCAATGTTATTTATATCAAATTGTAAATTTACAGAGTATTGAAAGTTCTCATTAACTCCAACTATATCACTATATTTCATACTCTATCCCCCTTAAAATATTCTTCTGCAATTTCATTGAGAGAGAGTTTCTTTTTTAAATAAACCATATTAAGTCCGGCAGTCCTATTTATAATTATAAGGTCATTTTTCTTCATTTCATCAAGATATTCATTAATTAGATTCTTATCCATATTTAATAATTTTGCTGGACTGTTTTCTTCCTTCAACAATTCATCAATGCTAATATTATCTCTATCATCTAATAACAAGCATATAATGTAGTACACTACCCAAAAAGGCAAATTTCTGATTTCAGGTCTATTTTTTTCGTATGTATCTCTATCAACTTTTTTTAGCAAGTTCAATTCTGATAAAGGACAAATAAAATTATTTTCTGGATTATCAATTTTCTCATCAATCGTATAAGTTTTGATAATCATATTAACCTCATCTTGTAAAATATTTTCATTAAATGTTAATTTTTCATTTGTAAGCAACGCATAAAGTTTTTCGTACAATTCTCTTTTTGTAAAAGTCTTTATATTACATTTATTAAAAAACAAATTATAAATGTATGCGTCATCAATATTAGTAATCATATTAATATGAATTAACCACCAAGAAAATATGTCTTCCAGATAAGGATCATATTCATTAATAATACTTCCAAAATCAGATAACATTATTTCTCTGTTCTTTTCTTCTATTAGTTTTGTTGCAGTCATCCAATATTTTAAAGATTTAACCATATTTGTACCAATTCCAAGAATATTGGTTGCATTTTGTAATGCAAAAACATTTCCATACTCTTTTACATTTTTTATTCCTTTGGCAAGCCAGCCTTCTCTAATAGAAAAACTTTCGTGCCTTTTTAATTTTAATTTTATTTCCATAAGTTTACTCCTTACCTTGTTTAGTCCTTAATACTTTTTTCATATAACAACCACCACTAAAATGTTTTACACATTCTAAACAACCAACGCATTTTTTTTCATCAATAGTATATGAAATATTAAACTTTTCCCCTTTTTGCATTTCGTTATGTCTAATGTTTATTGCATTGTATTTGCAAACGCTTTCGCAAGCCATACATCCAATACAAGTTTGAAATTTAGTTATTTGATTTTTTATTAGCATTTCATTAATTTTAGGATTGCAAAAAACGGCTGTTTCTCTCAGCACTGATACTTTCAATAGATTTTGTCCAATTTTTCCGGTCAACTTTAATAACGGTTGTTTATCTTTTTTTCCTAAAACATATACTTCTCCTAATCGTTTATTTCCAATATTAAAATCCAATAAGCCAAAAGGTTTAAATAATTCGTATAAAGTTTCTGTTATTGGTTTATTAAGTTCAAAATTATAAGCATTTTCCTCTAATACACAGGGCTTAAAACTCAATATTGCATTATTACTATAATTTAACCCATTACCACCTTGTCTAGCTTTCCATCCTCCTGAAGAAACATATTCTTTTGGATCTGGTTTGCCAATTTGTTTTGCAAAATCAACTAATATATTATGAAATTTTGTATATTGTTCATTCATATAAATATTTGAAAGATACTCTGACCAATATGAATTATTTGGGCAACACCAACAGCCAACGCGAGAAAATCCTTTTTTATATGCATTATTAAATGGAATATTTCTAGTCAAAATATATAGCCAAACATCAAAGTCAAGCCAATCTATTATTGGTGCAACAGTTTGTTGTTTAGTTATTTTTGCCCCGTTACTCTCTCTATCATATTTGCTTCTAGCGATAGATTCATTTCTTCTTAGTCCTTGAAATGTCAAAACCTTTATTTTATTTTTAAATGTTGAATCAATTTTTCTTGTAATAGAACCCGTTTTAAAAATAGTGCAACACCATCTCATCATTCTACTAGGTGGTCCTATAACTTTGCAAAGTTCATTAAAATCTTGGTCTTTATTTTTTGCAATTAGCATCGGAGTTCTTGGGTGTATTTTTCTAAATTCTTCAAGATAAACTCCTGTTTCAGGATATTCTAATGTTGTATCACCATAAATATGTATAATCATTTCGTTATTTAACGCATTTATAACTAAATCGCTAGTAACCGTTGAATCTTTTCCACCCGAAAACGAAACGAACATTGAATCATAGTCGTATTTTTGAGAAACCTTTTTAATATATTCGTGGGCTTCTGTTACAATAGAATTGTATCTAATTCTATTAGCCTTAATAAAATTGATAATATAATTTTGTTTTAAGAAATTATCTTCATATATCCTATTTTTTTCTTTATTTTGTTCTATTTTTGTTCTAATTTCATCAGCATTTTTTTCATTAACAACATCTTTAATAACAAATTTTATTTTTTCACCATTTACATAATAATTGTTTCCAGAAGTATTCCATACAGATTTTTCAGCAAACACAAAAGGTTTATCTAAAATACATTCTAATAACAACCTTTCTTCTGCAAATACAGGCCTAACATCTGTGCCGAAATATCTAGCCTCAGAATTGCATATAGGACATATTTTATCAAATAATGGTATATTGCAATTATCGCAATAAAATATCTCAGACTTATTTATATACGTACGTTCATTGCATACAGGACATATACTTGTTTCGCAAATCAAACCATCACATTTTCTGCATTCATATTTTATCACTTCATTTGACCTCCTAACTTCATCCTAAATATAAGTGTTTTAACAATTAAAATTATATCATATTTTTTCTGGATAAACAATCTTAAAAAGAAAAGTTCTTCCAGTTCTTTATTTTCTAAAAAAAAACTAGCAATAATCAATAATTGCTAGTCAATATATTGCAATATATCCCATTGACTAATTTCCTCTTCATATTTTTCTTTATTCAAATAAACGCAATTAGTATTTGATTGCAAGTAATATTTATTTTTGTTTATAAATTCTTTTATATAACTTTCTTGTAAATCAATATCATATTTACATTTTATTTTTTCCTTTATTTCGGAAATATATGTTTTATCCTTTACTATAAAACTGTTTATAAATTTCTCTCTTGTTGCAGTTTCTGTCGTTTTTATAAATAACATATTATTTTTTAGTCTAAACATTTTAACATCATTAATAATCATAATTATATTTTCAAAGAAACAATCAGGAAAATCATAATTAAATAATTTACTTTCAAAATCTGTGTTTAAAATATGCAAATTAAAATATTCATTTTCAGGAATTACTTTCTCTATGTTGTTAATAAATTCATCAATGTCACTTTCATATATTCCCATTTTATTTAACTTTGAAATTGTAATATATTTTTCATCATCTACTTTAAATAATATTTTTTCATAAATCAATCTATACAAATAACTTGTAAATGTTGAACCTATTTTCTTTAATTCATTAGGAATAATATAATAATCTTGATTTAATACTTTTTCTCTAAAATATGTTTCTAGGCTAGTTATACTACTTTTCATTATATAATTGCCCCTTACTTTATATCCTAGTTTATCAAAGTTCAAGTTATTTAATAATTTAAAATCGTTGACATCAAATTTTTCAGTTAATAATTTTTTTATTGTAATATTTGAATAAACGTCATCTTTTAAATATTCTTTCATAAATAAATATTGTTCTTCTTTAAATATAGGACAATCGGTAATTAAATATGTAATATCATTTCTATTATTTATGTAATTACTGAAATTAGCAACTATATAAGCCTTCATCGTGTTAATTTTATGTCCGTAGTTTTGATAAATATATTCTGCAAATTCATCTAATGTAACAGGTGATAATTCTTGTATTTTTTCATCTATAAACGCAACCTTATCATCACAGTCAATATAAATATCTGGCATTCTAGCATAAACAATCTTTTCATTAAAATTTCCTAATGCTTTTCTAAATAAATTATGCAATTCATATTCATCTCTAATATCTATTCTTTTCATCAACATTGGATTATCTTTAAAGAATAATTCAGCAGAGTACACTCCGGGTTCTATATCAAATAATTTTTTTAATTCATTATAATCATCTTGGTCTAAATCATTGCAATTATAATATCTATAAGAACTTCCCAATGTATTCAAAACACATAGATTTCTGTTAAGGATAGAATCAATATTTCTATAATCTTTTAAAGAAAGTTTATCTAGTTTCAAGTCATTTTCATCAATAATCTTATTATATTTTAACATTATAGTTTCATAATCAACTTGATTATCACTTGCTTTAAGAATAGAAACCAATATTGAAGGTTTAGTTGCAACAATATTTTCTTCGTTATAAATAATTAAATTATATCTTTTTCTTATTAATTCTGATTGTTCCTCAGTAATGTCAATTTCATTTAACAATTCGTAGGCTTCTAATTCGCCACTTTGATATTTTTCTTTTAAATAATAATATGTTTGCTTATTCTCATTAAAATAGTTGCAAAATAAATCTTCATCAAAATTATATTTTTGAAAAATATCAGCAAATCTATCTTCATCTATGTCTTTAATTTTATTAAGTTCTTTTGTAAATATTTGTCTAATTCTTTCTCTTGTCAATCCATATTCTTGACCTATTTGTTCTAATGTCATTCCTGAAAGTTTCTTTATAAGAATATCATAATGATTATTTTTATTTTCTATTTGTTTTAACTTTTCTTCTAACTTTGGAAATACATTTAAATAATTATTTTCGCTATTTCTAGTCACTTTTTTAAATTGCAAAAGTTCCGATAGACTTTTGTTAATATTCTCTTTTTCTTCATTTGGCAAAATTTCGTAAACTTTATAAATAGAATATTCTTCAAATTTAAAACTTTTAATTAGGACTTTCATTAATCTACTACTATTTACAGGTGGAATATAATTATTAATTTCTAATAACTTATTATATGCTTGCATAATCTGTTTAAATTTATATGGCATAATATTATATTTCTCTTTTAATTCTATATTTATGTCTTCAAAAGATATACTATTTTCTATCAAAAAATTAAGGTTCCCTTTAGATAATCCATATTTTGTTAAATCATAAATATTAAAAGGATAATAATATTTATTTTCTTTTTTAGGTAAATTCAATTTATAGAATAATTCTTCAAACATTTGACAATCATAGCCATTGTCTTTTACAATATTTTTTAAACTCTCAAACTCAAACGATTTATGTCCTACATTTAACTCTATTATGTCTTTCAAAGTATTCTCATCTAAAGGAATTTTATAGTTTGTACTTTTAGCCCACTCTTTATGTGCATCTATTATCTTCTGATATGTTACACCAAATATTTTATTTTTTTCAAGTACGCTTTTATTAATATCTGTTATATTTATTCCATGTTCCACAAGTTTATCTACTATACCTGTTGACAATCCATATTGAATAAGCTCATACATAGAATTTTGCTTTCCATCTAAAATTACTTTTTTTGCTTTATCTATAACCTGTTGTTTTTTTATGCTATTTTTCCCAAAAATCCTATTCAATTTATTACTATTAAATAATAAATCATCAAAAGATATATTATTTCTTATTAAAATTCTAATTGTAGAAATTGGTATTCCATACTCACAAAGTAAAAATAAAGATTTCATTATCAATCACCTATTATTTCTTCATATTTTTTTATATTTTAACACAAATAACTTATTCTCCATGTTCTATTGCATTATATATTATATTTTTACTATAAAAAAGAGTAAAAAAACTCCTTTTCTTTTTGCATCCCAAACAACTCTACTTCCAAAATTGTAAATAATCCTACCTCACTCCATACTCCTCCAAAACATCTCCCTCAACATCCTTCAAACAAATCCCATCACCATCAACCACAATATAACTATGTCTGCTTCCACCCTTAGGCAAAGAAATAGACCCAGGATTTGCAAAAACTAAACCTTCTTTCTCCTCAATAAAACCTTGGTGAATATGACCATACATCATAACATCAAAATCATCATAAGGAATCTTCTCAATATTATACTTATGACCGTGAGTAAAATAAAACATCTTACCATTAATCTCCATCAAAATATGATCATTAAACTCAAACTCAGAAATCATCTCATCAACTTCGGCATCGCAATTTCCTCTTACAACCAAAAGTTTATCTTTCAACGAATTAAGAATTTCAGCAACTTTCATCGGATTATATTCTTGACTTAAATCATTTCTTGGTCCGTGATAATACAAATCACCTAATAAAACAATTTTGTCTGGCTTTTCCCTTTCATTTATTTCCTTTATTTTTTCTGCATAATATCCAGAACCATGGATATCTGAAATAACTAAAACTTTCATAAAATTCTTCCTTTCTTT
>CAKOVG010000020.1 GCA_934121875.1 uncultured Clostridia bacterium | reverse complement strand
GGAAACGGGGCTCAAACCCGCGACCTCTGCCTTGGCAAGGCAGCGCTCTATCAACTGAGCTATTCCCGCATATGCTTCTTTCAAAGCATATTTATAATAGCAAATTTTTTAATAAATGTCAAGGTGCTATTGATAAAAAATCTATAAAATAGTCAAAAATATTCTTTTTCTCTATTATGTTTGTACTATAAACATTTAGAGTAGCTATTGTTTTGTTCCCTATTTGTACTTTTGCATTTCCTATAATTTTATTTTTTTCTACTGGCGCTTCTAAATTATATATAGAGTTTATTTCTATTTTTGTATTATCTACATCTTCTTTTTTTAGTGCAATTTTGTCATATTCTAACTTTTCCATTTCTAAATTTAAGTTATTGTGTTTTGCTTTATTTATATATATGCGGTTTTGGTTTAAATATTTCCAATTTTGAAATTGTTCTTTAATTTTTTTTTGAATATCTACTATTTCATAATTTTTATATGCATACTCTATTAACTTTATACTATCTGATGTTCTAATTTTTTTAGTATCTGCTCCTAAAACTACTGTTATGATGTCTAAGTCATCTCTTTTGCATGCTGTTACTAAACACCTACCTGCACCATTTGTAAAGCCAGTTTTCACACCATACACCCCATATAAACTTCCTAACAATTCATTTGTATTTTCTATCAAGCAACTTTTAGCATTTATTGTTATGTTATATTTTTTTGAATTAACTATTTCTCTAAATTTTGGAATATTTAGCGCATAATCTGCCATACATGCTAGTTCATACGCAGTTGTGTAATGTTTTTCTTGGTCTAGTCCATGTGGTGTTTCAAAGTGACTATTTACACAACCTATTTCATTTGCTTTTTTATTCATTAAGTCTGCAAATTCTTCTATGCCTCCACCAACATGTTCTGCCAATGCTACGGCTGCGTCATTTCCAGACTTCAACATTAATCCATATAATAAATCATGTACTGTAATTTTATCATTTACTTTTAAACCTAGCCTTGATCCTCCTGTTCCAGCAGCTTTTTTACTTATTGTTACAATATCATTTAACTTTGCATTTTCTAGCACTACTATTGCTGTCATTATTTTAGTGGTACTTGCCATTGGTACTTGTTTTAGCCCATTTTTTTCATATAATATTGTTTTTGAATTTCTATCAAATATCAGCCCTATTCTCGCATTCAATTTTAAATCTTCTGTATTTTTTGCTACCGTTTGCACCATTTCTTTTTTTATTTCATCTATATCTATGGATTCATTGTCGTCTATGTTAGCTAAACAAGTACTATTTAACACTAATAAAATCATAATAAAAAATGCAATTACCGCTTTGTTTGTTATATTGCAACCATTTTTAAAATGGTGCTTTTTGACCCCGTCCCTAAAATCACCTTTCATAAAAAATCACCTTTTACATTATATTTGTAAAGGTGATTTTTATGAATAATTTAATTATCTTCTAGCATCTCTTGCTTCTGCATCTCCCCAAGGAGTTCTTTCTTCTGCTTCTTCTCTTTCTTCTTGTTTCTCTTCCTTTAGATTTTCATTTACTTTTTTCTTGGCTTGTTCTTCTGTTAATTCTTGTTCTCCAATCATATAGTTAAAAATTGCTATGGCTTCAGTTTTTTGATAGCCTTGTTTTATAAATTTTTCTATTACTTCATCTGCATGTTGCATTAAATACATTTTATCATATTTAATATCATCTTGTTGTTTTCCCTTGTTTTCTACATTTTCGTATAAATTAGTTTCTTTATCTGGATCTGCAACTCCTGTTACTATAGATGTAGCTTCATTTATTTGCGCACTATTATATTCTCTTCCTCTAACTTCTATATCATGTGCTGCCCATTCTCCGTTTCTTCCCTGTCTTGCTTCTTCTATGTCT
Organism: uncultured Clostridia bacterium; assembly: GCA_934121875.1. Classification (GTDB taxonomy): domain Bacteria; phylum Bacillota; class Clostridia; order TANB77; family CAG-508; genus CAG-273. Next base: position 14,341 of record CAKOVG010000020.1, on the reverse strand, counting down.
AGATATCCATATTGATCAAATTTTACATTTATTCTAATATCTCTTATGTCTTGATCTCTTCCAGTTAAGTTTTGTGTTCTCATTACTTGTTGCGGAGTTTCTCTTGTTATAGGGTTGCCATCTTTTCCCATAGATACTGTTTCTTGTCTAATTGATGTGTTTGATGGTTGGATATATTTAGAAGGTTGTAAATCTCCATTTTCATCAACATATTCAGCCTTTACTTGTCCATCATTATCACGGCTAAAAATTAATCCCCTTTCCAATTCTGGATGGTCTTTGTATAAGTTACTATTATCTCTAACTACCAGAATATTATTTACTGGTATTCCTTTTTTAGTTGCAATTTCTTGTTCTTGCACATTATTTTCTTTATGTTTTTCTTCATCTCTTGATTTTTTTGATTTATCCACATCTAATTTTTCAATTTCTTTTTCTAATTCCTCATTCTCTAGTGATATATCTTCTTCTTTTATTTTTTCCGGCAATTCAAATTCTGCATTGTCTAATCTTAGGAGTTCAAAAAATTTAGAATATTCTTGTTTTAATCTTTCTATATATTCAGGTTTATACTGTATTTTACCTTTTTCATCTACAGTACCTATTTGTTCTCCTTCTTTATTATATATTTCAAAAGTTTCTGATTGATCTTTTAGTTGTAATTTTTGCAATTTAACTATGAATATATCTTTGTCTATAAACTTGGCTGAGTTAAAAGTAAACTCTTTGTAATATGTTATATTTGAAATCGCTGTGTTTTTTCCTACTCTTTCTGCTATTTGTGTATAAATTTGTGCCATTGTTTTCTTTATTTCTTCTGATTGTTTTTGCTCCATAATATTTTCTCCTAAATAAATTTATTTTATTATATTATATAATAAAAACTTGTGAAGATTTTATTCTTCACAAATTTTTCTATACTTCAAATGACATTACAAATTCTGTTCCTTCTTTTAGCTGCATTACAAATGTTTTTGTAACTGAGTTAGTGTTTTTCCCTGTACTATCCTTTATAGTTATGTCATACATATATATGTTTCCTTGTACTTTACCATTACTTGAGCTTACTGAGTTTGCTTCAAACATATTTGCTTTTATATAATTTTCAAACTCAGCTAAAGTTTTAAAGTTATTGTTTTTAAACGTTTGGTCTAATTTATTATATACATAACTATAATCCTTATTGTTAATTGCTGCAAAACATTTTTGAATATTTAATAGTATTTTGTCTTCGTCTTTTGATGCTGTATACTTTTCTGTGAACTCTGGTAAATCTATTGTATATGTGTCTAATATTACACTATATTGCATAGGTTGCTTTTCTCTGAATATATAATAATTTCCGTTTTGGTCTATACATGCATATTGAGTATAGTCATTTGACTTATTTTTTTGATATTTGTCTAATTTCATTGTAGCTAATTTATATAAATTATTTTTTATATAATCTTCAAATTCTTGTTGTGTATTGAATTTTTTAGAAGAATATTCCTCATTGAGCAATTTATATGCTCTTGCTCTATTGTACAATAAGTCTTTTGCATAAGTATTAAAAATTTCAGTTATATATGTTTCGTCTGTAACTACTTTATATTGATATATATTATCTATATCATTTTTTACAGTTTCTTCTACTGAAATTTGTATATTGTCTCCTTCTTTTATATTATTATATTTCGCTTTCAAATAATCTTCTAAGTATACTTTAAATGTTTTATTTTGTTTATCTACTTTTACTATCATTGAAAACTCTTTATTGGTAACTGTATTAGTGTCTAGTAGATTACCATATACAAAATATACATATACATTTTCAGTTTGTTCACTAACATACATATTGTCTATTTCCACACTTATTTGATTTATCTTTTGTAGTTTATTTAGTAGGTTTTCTTTTGTAATATTAGCATATGTTACATATTCGGTATCTAACATATTGTATATTGAATTAACATTAGTAGTTTGCTCTCTTTTTACACTTTCTAGCGCTTCTCCCTCTAGCATAAAGTTGTTATTAATACTACTAAATATGTTAGCATAAGTATTATAAAATTTTTCAATACATGTCTTCACAGTATAAAAATCATTTCGTATTGTTACTGCTTTTAGTTCTTTTGTAATGTTATAATTTTCTCCATCTGATGGTACTTCATTTGGCATAGTAACATTTTCAGCCTTTATGTTTAATATAAGTAATATTGCAGTAATCAATATTGCAATTATAGTACAAACAATAATTATTAATAGCTTTATATTTTTCATAATTTTATATAGTACAATCTCCTTCCTAGTTTATTTTGGAGCTCTTAATCCATATAAGCATTTGTATATGTTAGTTTTACTGCTTGGCGAAGCACTTCTAATTGCATTTCCGCTTCCTGCATTATATACTTGACCATCTCCCGTGTAGATTTCTACGTGTCCATCACATACTATAATGTCTCCTGCTTCTAGCTCTGTTTTTAGCACTCTTGTAAAACCTTTTTGTTTTTCTAAAATACTTGCTAATGTTCCAGCACTGTCACTATGATCTGCTACTGTAATATATCCTGCCTCTTGTAATACCCATGAAACAAATGTAGCACAACATGTTTTTCTAGTTTGTTCACTAGCTTTCGAACCTTCAAATGTTGCTGATAAGTAATGTGCTCCTCTTCCAAGTTTTGAGCATTCCTCATAACTATTACTTCCTTTTACACAGTAAATATAATTATATTGTTCCATATATTGGTGAATCATTTGAGCACATTCTATTATTGCTCCACCTTCTGGTATAAAACTATTTGTTGCAACATTATATCCTGTTTTGAATAATATCCATTCTGCTTTTCTTCTTGTAACTAGTCCTCCTAATGTATTTCCTTTGCCATCTTTAACAGGCATACTCATATAGTTTTTGTACAAAGCATGTTCATACATAGAACTATTTTCTGCTACACCATATTCATCATCAGATTCTTTCCAATATTTATTATATGCATCTTTAAATCCCTTAATATTTCCACAATTGTAAACTCTACTAACTAACGCTATGATTTGATAAGACTTTAAGTTCATTCCACTTGTTGCTGCTTCCACAGAAGACTTCATATCACTCATTATTTCTTCTTCGATACTATCTACTAGTTCCTTATCTAATTTATCTCCTTCTTTTATGGTGTTTGGATCTATTCCTCTTGCTATAAATCTTGCTTTTTGCGCCTCTATGTTGACCCCATATCCTACTGTTCTATTTCCTCCTGTATCTTTATATACAACATACTGTCCATTTTCTTCTTTAGTTCCTTCAAAATGTCTTATAAATGCCTTTAGTGGCCCTAGTCCAGATACTGTACTAAAATCCTTTGCATCGAATATGTTGAAATCTAATGATCTTACACCATAATCTTTTTTTGCATATTTTCCTAATATGTATCTCATTACTTGTTCCAAGTTTTGTAAACTTGAATCTTTTTGCATTAAAGAAAATAGCCATTCTGCTCCGCTTACCATATTGCTTTTACCTGCTGCTTCATATCTTCTTGTGTTTGGTATTTTATATTTTTTATCTAATAATTTGATAAAATCTTCAGTTTTATCTATTACGTCGCCTCTTACGCCCTCTTCATATGTAGTTCCACTTGTGTTTACTTTGATATCTTTCTTTCTGTCTGTAATCCACGATACTGTACTTCCTTCTGGTGGATCTGCTGGTTCCGGATCGTCTTGTAAAGATTCATCATTACTTGCATTAAGTGTATATTGGTCATTATATGGTGTAATATCTTTTTTATTATATGTTATATTTTGTTCACAAAACCATGTTTTAACATATGTTACTTTTATTGTAGGAGTTACCGTTATTACAGTAGTTTTTGTGTTTTCTTCGTTATTATTTGATTCATTTATAGGAGTAACTACTTTTTCTATTTCTGGTTTTCCAGTTACATCTACTTTTCCTGTTGGCTCATATGAAACACTGCTACCTTTTACATGTGTAATGTATGTATATTTTTCATCTTCTTCACTTTTTGTTGTTGTATCTAATATAGTTAAATTTATCTTGCTACCTTTTACTAATTCTGTAACTTCTGCAACAAACTCTGGATTTTGTGATACCATTGCTAGATACATGAAAAAGTTCATAGGTGTTGTATATTGAGATATAAGACTTTTATACTCTATTTCTCTTAAAGTAACTGTATTATTAGTAGTTCCATTTACCGTTGTTATGCTCCATTCTGGTATCACTAATTTATTATCTTTTACAGAAAAATATTTTTTTATTGAATTAATATTACCAGCCGTAGCATATTCTGACATCTTTTCATAGTTCATATATGTTAATTGTCCTGATATGTTACTATCTACTACATCTAAATCCTGAGCTCTGTACACACATACTGAGCCATATACTTTCCCACCATTTGTTATGTGTTCTTCAAACCAACTAGGGTTTGTATTTAGTGTTTCTGTAACAACTTGGGCCTCATAAAATTTTCTTATATATTTTCTTAGTATTTCTTTGTATTCTTCACTGTCTTTTTCTACTGTACTATAATCTATATCTCCTAACAGTTTTAAATCTGCTAAATCTACACCTGTTGCTTCAATTGCTGCAATAATTTGGTCTATTGAGTCATTGTCTATTGTTATAGCACCATTTCCGTTGTCCCAATCTACAGTAAATAAGTTTTCAAGTTTGCTTATTGTTTCTTGAATGACATCTCCGATTTTATTAAAAATACTAAAAACAAACAAAGCTCCTATTACAGCTATTAATACTGGTATTAATATAAGCAATACTGTTTTTATAACTTTTTTCTTTATTAATTTTTTTACTTTTTCATCTGCATATTTATCTACTAGATTTTTTGAATCATTATCTTTTTCGTCATTCATTTTCTCACCTTCTTTGCTAGATATTTACCTGTATTTTGATACTACTTTCTTGGTTTAAATTTATATTACTAAATTGCATTTTTTCTATTTTTCTATATGTATCATACATTTTATTAAATGTTATATCCATGCTTATTTGTTTTCCTGGCTCTAATGATAATAGATGAGTTGGAATTTGATTTATTAATGCAGGATATTCTACATCGTTTTTGTCTAATAAACATATGTCTTTACCATTTTGTCCATCACTAATTTTTATTGTGTTTGTTGTACCATTTTTTATTGTTATATTGTATATTTCATAACTTCTATATACTTTTTTACTATTTACTGTTATTTGTATATTATCTAAAGTTTGATTTTTATTTATAGTTGCCTTTTTTATGAATCCATTTATACTTACTTTGTTTTCTCCGCCTTGATTTATAATTGTTATATAATCTTCAAAGTTAGAGTTTGTAACTTTTCCGCCAGTTGCTAGCAAGTTTCCATCATAATATGTTATTTTGTAAGTGTATGAATTTGATTCATTAAACATAAATTCTAATTTGTACGTTTTACTAGTTTTAAAAATTCTTGCTTGATAATTATTTATAAATGAATTTACATTATTGCTAAATTCTTCTTTACAGCCGTCACTCAACATTTCATATGCTTTTTGTGTTTGATTGTTGTTGCAATAGTTTACAAAAGTTTTTATTATTTCTGTGTTTTGTTCAGTTGTATTTTCTGGCAATTCTTGTCCTGTTATTGTTGATTGGTTTGGATTTTCAATATTTTCTATTTTAGAGATATTACTTGGATTATTCCTCTTTTCTTCGTTTTGTTTTTTTATTATCCCATTTGCAACTTTAATAATTACAAAAACAAGAGCTATAACCGATATTGTTATTATTATCTTTCGTTTGTTTTGATTCCAGTATTTTAATAACTTTATCATTGTTATAACTCTCCTTTTTTTATTCTTTTAATCCTTTGGCAGCTTTAACATATTTAACTGCTCTTTCGGCTTCTTTTGCAGCATCAGAACTACTATATCCTCCATTTTCAAGTGCAGATTTAAATCCGTTTGTTAAATTCTTTACTTTTGATGGATCTCTTAAGTCTTTCTTAGAGTAATCTTTTGCTACTTTCATTACATTAGTTATATATGCTTGTGTGTCTCCGCCATCTTCTATTGGTCCTAATTCTTTTTTTAGCTTATCTTCTAATTTTACAGCTTTTATTGTATCATCACCAGTTATTCCACGAGCATTATAATAAGCTCCTTGTTGTTTTTTAGCTTTAAGCTCAGTTTTAGATAGTGTTGATCCGTCTGTATGTTTGAATTCATGTTGATATATATCATCATATTCTGTACTATTTATATATTCTTTACTAGCTTGATCTATAAGTGAATCTGGTCCATATGCACCTTCTCTATATGCTTCTGCAACTGCACTTCCTATTGGGCCAATTGTTCCAGTAAGTGCTGCACTGCTTATTGCTGCTCCAGCTAATGTATATTTTGGAATATCTCCTAAGTCGTCTCCCACTATTCCTGCTGCCATGCCAAACATTGCTCCTGGGGCTGCTTTTATTGCTGTTTTTGCTGTTCCTATTGCTGCTGTTTTGGCTACATTAAATGTTCCCTTTGCAGTATTTCTAATTGGTTTTGGAATTTTTTTAACAACTTTATTATTTGCAAAATCCTTTACAGATTTTACTCCGCTATTTACTGTTCTTCCAAACCTAATAACATTTTGACCGGTTTTTGTTTCTGAAAATCTCGCTCCGTATTTCTCTACCTATATTTTTCATACTGTCACCGGCCCATTGTCCTAGTCCTCTTGAGTCATTTTCTGTCCACCTAAATGCATCTCTAAATGAATTTCTTTGTTTTCCTGGTTGTTCTGTTTCTGTTGATGTTGTTTCTGGAGTTGGCGAAGTAAATGCATCTTGATAATTTTCTGGATGTAAATACATATCATTGTCATCCCAGCTGTCTGTTTGTTGACTTCCTTGAGTATTTCTATTTTCATTTACATTAGCATTACTGTTAGATAGTGCTGGACCTCCTTGTTCTAATGTTTCATTTTTATTTGAATCATTTGTTCCGTTATTTCCTATTCCTGTTTCAGCTAAGTTTGGAGTATCTGCATCTGGAATTTTTCTAGTTCTAACACTTCCTTTTCCTCCACTTCCACCTTTTCCGCCTTTTGATGGTATTAAATGCTTAGCTAAGTTCATGGCAGCAGCACCACCTGCAACACCTACAAGTCCTCCTAGTGCCCCTGCTGTTGATGCTTTTTCAAATCCAAAGAATTTTCTTAATAGTTTTTCTGCTGGCATTATAAATGCTAATGCAACTATTGCAAATATTGGATTTTTACTTGCTAATTCAACTGATGAACTTATTAATATAGTATATATGATTAAGTGAAATGGTTGTAATAATGCGTTAAATACGTATTCTTTAAGCCACATATCAAAAGCTTGTGCCTTACCATCTTTTATTTTATCTATAGGATATGTTAATGCTACTAGCGGTGCTATTAATGTTAAAAAGGCCATATTAATTACCCTTTTTAAATAATAAAAAGTAAATAAGCATGTATACATTACCATTGCCATATAGAATATAAGATATAATAATTTATTCCATCCATTATTAGATTGCATATTAAATCTAATTAGGCCCATTAAATCTGTACTAAATTGTACATCATTTCCACCTGCTTTTACAGGAGTTTGTCCATCATCCTCTACTACTTTTACATTTATGTTATTTCCATTTTGTTCTACTTGTGCTCCATTTATAGCTTCTGAAATTTGTCCAACAATTGTAGTTGTAAATGTCATTATATAGTGCAAGCAAAATAATAAACACATAGCAATTAACCAGTCTGTTAACATTTGCTTATATTTAGCTTTATCTGAAGATGTACTACTAATTACAATTCTTATTCCCACATATACAAGTACTAGCATTAATCCAACAATTGCTAAATTTCTTAATGCAACATACCAAGTTGCTATAGTTTCGTGTAATTGTATTGCAACTGAACGTTCTTGCATTTCAGTATTACCATTCCATTGATTTGGATTTATAAAATTAATATCTAATGCTGGAATTTTATTTGCAAAAATTTTATCTGGAGTATATCTAAATGCAGGTATATAATATGCAGTATTTCCAAATAAAATTGTTTTATCTAGTTCACTTTCTTTTATATTATTAATTGGAGACTCTCCAGTATATTTAAATTCGTCATACTTGCCATTTTCGTTTTTTAGAAAAGCCTCTGGCTCTACTAAAAATGAGTTTAAAATTCCTCCATCATCACTGTTGTTCATTTGGCCATCAACTAAAAATACTTGTAAACCTCCAATTACAACATCAAATATAGTTCCTACTAAATCAGCTATTGGATCAAATAACATTCCTCCCACACCTGCTTGTGAACGAACTGGTACAGTAAAACCAAGTATTAGAACTATTAATACTGATATTAGTGTCTTTTGTATTATTTTGTTTTTGGTAATTAGTTTTTTCATACCTTCCCCCTAATAAATTTCTTGTCTTCTCTTTTGGCTTTTCATCTGTGCTAATTTATTTAAGTTCGTTTCAACGAATTCAAATTCTTTCGCTGTAGGTTTTATTTGAATTATTGCACTGTCTGCACCTACTTTTAGTAATCCCTCTCCTTTAAAGCAAGTAATTAAAAAGTTTGCCTCTCCTTCACTTAATTTAAATACTTCTTTTAAGTATTGTATTTCTGATTTATCTTGTGCTAAAAATAGTTTTGTGTCTGATGATGTTAATACTGCTTGTGCCTCTGGCTTTTCATAAAAGTCTTGGAATCTTTGTGAAATAATAGCCAAAGATACATTTCTTTTTCTGGCACGTCTAGCCATAGTATTTAAGAAATCTACAGCTTCTGGGTATGGTAAAAGCATCCATGCCTCATCTACTAATACTCTTTTCTTTGATGCTTTTGCTCTATCTTCACTATTTTTCTTAACATATTTTTCCCAAATCCAGGCTAATAAAATTTGTTGTGCTAGCGGTCTTGCAAATCTTTCTTCTAATTGTGATATGTCTAAGTTTATAAATAATGTACCATCTAATAGGTCAAATGTAGATTGTCCGTCAAAATATGCCATTTGTCCTTCATATTCTCTTATGTATTGTTTCATAACTTTTAGTAAGTAGCTATAATGGAAATTGTAATCTTGATTTGTGTTTTCAGCTGCCTTGTTTTGTATTCTTTTATACCAAGAACCTATTGTAGGCATTTGCTTTCTTTCTCTTCCAAGCATATTTCCATCTAGTCCATTTGATGCCTCATATAGGCTATTTGGATCAGATGTAATTCCATGAGCTGAATATTCTTCTGCTACTGATTCTGCTATTATTTGTTTTGTTAGTTCATTTACCTCTTGGCTTCTTGTACTACCTCTTGCCATTGTAAGTAGAGCTTGTGTAACGTCTTCAACTTTGTTTTCAACATTAAGTACTAGTCTATCTCTACCTGTAATTTCATCTTTTACAACCTCGGTTTCAATATCAAATATATTGATAACTGTTTTAGATGTTGGTGAAAGAACTACATTTATTCCTCCTAAACTTTCTGCAACTATGCTGTATTCACCTTCAGCATCTAATGCTAAGCTTTGTATTCCCATTAATACTGCTGAACGAGAAATTAATGTTTTCATTGTAACTGATTTACCAGCTCCTGATTTAGCAAATATAACCATATTATAGTTTGTTAATGTATTATGAAAGTTATCAAATAAGATTGGTACTCCAGTTTGTTTATTTATTCCTAATGGAATTCCAGAAGGATGTCCAACTTCTGAAGTTGTAAATGGAAATACTGTTCCCATAGATCTACGGTCAAAAGTATGTACTTTTTTAATTTTATCTTCCATTAATGGCAAGTTTGATTGAAAGGCGTCCTCTTGCATTGCCCATGCACTTTTTATATTTACTAAAGATTTAGACATTTCTGTTGCTAATAGTTTTGTGTATTTATCTAGGTCTTCTAAACTGTATGCAAATAATGTTGCTACAATTGATGCTTCATATAGTTTGTTATACCCTGCCGCAATTTCATCTCTTAGTTGTTCTGCTTCAAATCTTTTTTGGCTTAGTGTGCTCTCTCTGTTAATATTTCCTCTATCTGCTGCTACAATTCTTTCAGTTTCAAGTTCATTTATGACTCTGTTTAATTCATTTTGTGACCTTGACTCTTGAATTGGATTTATATATATTGATGTATTTATATCTCCAAATAGATACATATCTCTAAATAATTCTGGGAATGTACACATTCTTGGTAAACTTGATACAAAAAAGCTTCTTGCATATCTTGTAACATTTGACACTATTTCTAAGTGATCTATATTACTTGTGTCAACTCCTGATGGAGCAATTAATTCTTTTATTGTTTTCTTTTTAAGTATTTTAAATTCCTCTGGTTTAGTATAGTCATTATGCTGTTTTTGTAGCATTTCTTCTCTTTGCTTGTTTTTCTTGCTCATCTTTTGTTCCTCCCTCTACATTATTTTCTGTAGTTTGTTTTTTTGGTCTTCCTCTTCTTTTTGCAGTATCTTGATTTACTTTTTCAATTGCATTTTCTGCAATATCTTTTCCTACAATATTTTTGTTTTGAGCAATAATTAATTTTGCCATTTGATCAATTAAATCTTCCATTGAGTTCTGTTTCTTTTCTAAAGCTTGCTCTTTTTCTGATTTTGCTTCTATTACCTTTTGGTTTGCCTTGTCAAATGCCTCTTTTTCTATTTGTTCGCTAAGTGCTTTAATCTTTTTGTCTATAACATCTGGTGCTGTAGAATATAGTTCGTCATATCCAGCTTCAATTGCTTTATCTACTCCATAAATTTCTGCATCATCTCGGTTATATGCTACATATAGTAAATCAACCAAATCATTTGAGTTAAGTACTCTTCCATTTACACCACATGCCCCTAAAGTTCTAATGATTGATTGTGCTCTTGTGTATAATTCTGAGAATGCTAGGTTTGTAATTTCTTGTTTATCAAAATTATTTTCTCCTAACTCATCTGAAAAATATGGAATAACTACATAATATTTTTGATTTAAAACATTTTTGTTCAAGCTCATTTTTTCAGTTGTATAAATTATATCTTTTCCATATTCGTACAAGTTAGTTGTTTTTGTTAGCTCATAGAAGGCTGCCTTTAATTCCTCGTCTGTATAGTTTCCTGAGTTTACCATTTGGTCATATTTCGTTTTTTCTTTTTCAAGTTCTTCTTCTATTTCTTGCACTTTTGTACGATATGCACCTATGCTATTTTCTAAGTTTATTGTTCTAGTTTGTGTATATATTTGTACAGGATGTCTTAATGTATTTAAAAATTGTATAAATCCTTCTTCTACAGCATTTTTTTCAACTTCTGACATTAAATCATAGTTAACGCCTTGACATTCTACAACCATTACATACTTTACTCCATCTTTTGTTATTATCATATTGTCCTCAATTTTGTCAAACTCCATAAAATCAAATACTGATTCTACTGTATATGATTTAGGTGTTTTTGTTTTTGAGTTAGTTGATGCTACTTCTTTATTATCTGTTTGTTTATTTTTTGATTTAAAATATAATATACAAAGAACTCCTAGTAAAACTAACATTATTCCTAACACTGCAACTAGAATTATTGTAATTGTATTAATACCAATCTCCATTATTTTTTATCCTCCTTGTATACATATATTTTTTTACCTTTTGTTTTAAATTTAATTGCTCTTCTTATAACATCGTCAATGTTTTCGCCACCTGTTTTTTTACTAAATTCAAATTTTGCTATTTCTGGAACTTTTAATGTTCCTATTCCAAATCCAAGTAGTGCAAATAGTACTACTATTGCAATTCCTACCATTGTCATGTTAAATAGCTTAAATATAAAATAAAATATTAATCCAATTCCTGCTGAAATTACTGTATATATTAAGCTTTTAGTAGAAAATACAAATAAAATTCTATTTTCACCTTTTACATTTCTGGGTAAGTTGTATGTGCCCATTATGCTTTCCTCCTTCGTTTATTTATATATCTAGTTTTACTCAATATATATTATATCAAATATTATCAAAAAATGTAACTATTAAATGAAAAAAAGTGCATAAAAATGCACTTTTTAATAAAAACGTAATGTTTCTGTAATAGTTTTGTAATATTATGAACCTGTTATTGTTGAAGCCATGTTAACTATAACTTTAGCAATTGCTCCAGCTCCAAATACTAATATTGCACCAACTAAGTAAGGAATCATTGTTTTTTTGTATTCTGCTTTTTCTGATGCACTACCAATCATATATTTAATACCTAGTATTAATAATACAATAACAGCTATAACTATTGCAATAGTTGAAATAATGCTTGTTAATTTTTGTCCTAAATTAGCAACATCTCCACTATTTGAGTAATCAGGTTTCATGTTATCAATCACTCCAGATGCACCACTTGCACTAACTACAGTACTTAATGTAACTAGTACCATTGCTATTATTACTAGTACACTCATTACTTTCATTGTATTTTTCATAGTTTATCCTCCTTTTTATTTTGATTTTTATTTATTGAACTTTCTTAATATATTTAAGAAAATATTAAAAGCATTTATTGCTACAATGATTTTCCAATATTAACTACTAATTTCCAAATTCCAAATGCCCCAAATATAACTACACATCCAACTATGAATGGAATAAGTGAGTCTTTTATTTTAGCCTTTTGTTCCACGCTTCCTGTTATAAATTGTATACCTAATATTGTACCTATTATAACAGCTATTACAATTCCTAATATTAATAATATGTTATAAATTGTATCTGACAATTGTTTTAGTGATTCGCTATCTATTGGTGCAGATCCATTTCCTTTATTTATGAAATCTTGTCCACCAGTTATTATATTGCTTAATCCTTTAACTTGTAATATATTAGTGGAACATATTATTGTCAATATTATTAATAAAATTAAACTTATTTTTTTTATCATGTTTTAATTTTCCTTTTTTATTATACTATATAAATTAACATTTTGCAATTATTTTTTTGTTTTATTGTTTTAGCTTGCAATTTACTGTGTATGTTAATTGTTATTTATCTCGAATTACAGGTACAGAATCAACTATTCCTGTAGAGCCCATTGTATCTTGAGTCATTTTAGCAATTATTCCAACTATTGTTGAAGTTGATAATATGAGTATTATTCCTATAATATAGGGTATCATACTCTTTTTATATTCTGCTTTTTCTGATACACTACCTACCATGTATTTTATTCCTAATATCATTAGAGTAATTACTGATACTACTATTCCTATTGTTGATATAACAGATAATATTTTATTTGCTTTTCCAATAATAGCATTAGAATCCTCATCTGTGATTTTACCTGGTTTATATTTATCAGGATTTTTTATAGGATCACTTGGAAGATATTGACCAAGATCATCTATAGCACTACCTTGTGCAGCATAACTATATGTTGGTATAATTGACATTATTAATGTCAAAAATATTATTGATATAATTAATATTTTATTATTTTTTATCATATTTTTCTCCTGTAAACATACAATTTTATATATTATAACTGATTTTTTTTTAATTTTCAAGTACTAATATAGCATATATTTCTATTTTTAGTATTATTTTAATATAAATGTAATAAAAATGTAATATTATATTAATAATAACTAACAAATTAATGCAAGGGACACTTTATATAAAAGTAGTCCCTTGCATTAATTTATATTGAGAAGAATAATTAACCCTTAGCCAATTGCATTCTTCTTGAGTTTCCTGTTGGCGATTTAATTTCCATGCTATAATATTTAGCAATTAATTCATCTAGTTCAACACTAATTTGATAAGTAATACTATAGTCTTCTCCATTAAGAATGCTATTATTTAATTTTTCCCTTAGTTTACAAATTTCATCATTTAACATAAAAATCACTCTCCTTTTTTGTATTTTTCTTATGTATATTTTTAAAATACCATATTTTTACAAATTAGTCAACTGTTTTTGTTTATTTTGTGGTATTTTGCCAATTTTTCGTTCGACATTTTTCTGCATTTTTTTACTATATACTACATTATTAGTGTTGATTTATTAAATTATATTATTTTATATCTTTTTTTACTTTATGTTTTTACAAATTCGACAAAAAAATCTCTCCAAATTTTAGAGAGATTTTAATATTATTTATTAGGTTCAATTATTGACAATACTTTATTTTCATTTTTTAGCATTTCCTTCAAAATATTTTGTGTATATTCTTTTGTTACTGTTTCAAATTCTTCTATATAGTCAAAGCTTTGAACTTTTTTCATAGTGTCTGCTAAAAACATTCTAGCTATATTAGCAACACTATTGTACTCTATAACATAATCACCATAAAGTTTTCTTCTTGC
>CAKOVG010000019.1 GCA_934121875.1 uncultured Clostridia bacterium | reverse complement strand
TAGAAGGAGTGTATGGTGGAAACGCCTTATTAGAAAATGCAAATCATCCAGATTATACAAATAAAAAAGTTGCAATTATTGGTGGTGGAAATGTTGCAATGGACTGTGCAAGAACAATTAAAAGAATGGGAGCTAAACAGGTAGTAGTAATATATAGAAGATCAGAAACAGAAATGCCAGCAGAAACAAAGGAAATTGAAGACGCAAAACAAGAAGGTGTTGAGTTTTTATTTTTAAATAATATTGTAAAAATATTAGGCAAAGATAAAGTCGAACAGATAGAATGTATAAAGACAGAATTAGTACAAAAAGAAGGAGAAACAAGAAAATCTCCGATAAATATTGAAAATAGTAACTACATAATGAATATGGATTACGTAATTATGGCTGTTGGCGGAAAAATAGATAAAGATATAATAGAAAAATGCAATATTGAAACTACATCTAAAAGATATGTGCAAGTAAATGAAAATAATCAAACTTCACATGAAAAAGTATTTGCAGGTGGAGATATAGTAGGACAAAATTCAACTGTAGCTTGGGCTGCAAGTGATGGAAGAAAAGTTGCAAATAAAATAATAGAATACTTAGAAACAAAATAAAAGTTGGAAATTTCATAATTCCAACTTTTATTCCTTCTCAAATTCTTTATTTAATTTAAACAAGTTTCTAATACTTTTAAATAATTTAGAAATTGTATTTTCCTTTACAACCACTAAAGATACATTATTTAAAATAGCTTCATATTTGTTATCTAAAGCAACCATTTTATCAAGATAGTAGTTATTAAAATCATTGTAATTTTCAACAATTCCTATATAATTTTGATAATCATACAGTTTAGTACGATAAATCTCAATTTCTTTTGTAGTAGTTATATTATTTAATTCATTATCAAAATATGAACTATAAATTAAATTTTGAGTTTTTATAAAAGTATTTTTTAACTCAGATTTAAGCTTTCCAATTTTAAAAGCAATTTTCTGAAGTTTTTCATCTTTTAAGTCTTTAGTCAATAGTTCATTATTTAGAAAAACTATTTTCTCTTCAATATTTAAAATTTCATCTAACCAATTTTGAATATTAACAAAATTTTTATTACCACAAACTCTTTTTAACTCAAATTTAAAAACATCAGTGCTAAAAAGTGTGCTATCAAATAAATTGTGTTCTCCAACCAAATAAGCTAATTGTGCTACAAGATTACATAAAATAGGGTAGCAATTTGGGCTAGTAGTAGGAAGAGAAATGTCGTAATATTTTACAATAGTTTCTTTTTGTTCTAAAACCTTTGAAGCAGCAAGCTGAACGGCTCCCTCGTTTAAAGCTAGTCCATATGTTTTAAATTCGCCATATTCACATAAACCCAAGCGATACAAATTACCCTTACTATCCTTTACTTCTTGAATGTGATGAATAAGTTCGTGAATAGCAAATTTTTCTAAATCTTTTAAAGGCACACCAGCCTTAAAATATATAGAAGAATTTTTGTAAAAATATGTAGCTTCTGCAAAACCTTCTGGCATTTTAGCTATATACATTGGAGTTCTAGAAAATTCAATAAATAATTGGCTATAGTCAAAATAAGCCTTAGGAAAGGCTTTACAAAGCTTTTCAGCAACATTCTTGGCAATTGAGTTTACACTCAATGTATCTAGTCTTCCAATTATTTCAATTCCGTCTTTTTTTAATTCTGATTCAATGTTCATTTATAAAAATAATTCTCCTTAGTAATTTCCTTTTCCATTATACAACATAATGTAACAAAAATATATTACAACTATATTACATTTTTATTACAAATACATAACAAAAAGAGCTTTTCAGCTCTTTTTAAAATCTTATTTAACAACGATGTTATAAATCTTATTTTTTACATAAATTTCTTTAACAATATTTTTATCACTAATTGCACTTTTTACAAATTGATTTTTATGTACTTTTTCCTTTACAGTTAATTCATCAGTATCTAAGGCAATTAATACAGTAGCTTTTACTTTTCCATTAACCTGAACTGGAATTTCAATTTCATCATCAATAGTTTTAGCTTCATCGTAAGTTGGCCATGGAGTATTTGCTATTGTGTCTTTTGCACCAATTTTCTCAAATAATTCTTCAGTCATATGTGGAGCAAAAGGATTTAACAATTGCAAGAATGTTTTGTATTCTGCTTTGTTTATTTTCTTTAATTTATAAAATTCATTTGTCATTGTCATAAATGTAGAAACAGCAGTATTAAACTTCATTTCTTCAATATCAGAAGAAACTTTTTTTATTGCTTTATGCATAATTTTTTCAAATTCAGGAGAATAACTATTTCCATCAACTAAAAATTCTTGCATATTCCATACTCTGTCCAAGAATTTATTACAGCCACGAATACTTTCCATAGACCATGGAGCAGTTTGATCAAATGGCCCCATAAACATTTCATAAACACGGAAGGTATCAGCACCAAACTCTTCAACAATATCATCAGGGTTTATAACATTACCTTTTGATTTTGACATTTTTTCTCCATTTGAACCTAAAATCATACCATGTGAAGTACGTTTTTGATAAGGCTCTTTAGTTGGTACAACACCAATATCATATAAAAATTTATGCCAAAATCTTGAGTATAATAAGTGAAGTGTAGTATGTTCCATACCACCATTATACCAGTCAACTGGACTCCAATATTCTAAGGCTTCTTTAGAAGCTAAAGCTTTATCATTATGTGCATCCATATATCTTAAATAATACCAAGATGAACCAGCCCATTGAGGCATTGTATCTGTTTCACGAGTAGCTTTTTCGCCACAACGAGGACATGTTGTATTAACCCAACTTGTATGTTTAACTAAAGGTGATTCGCCATTTTCACCAGGTTCATAATCTTCAATATCAGGTAAGCATAATGGAAGTTCGTCTTCTGGAAGAGGAACCCATCCACATTTATCGCAATGAACCATAGGGATTGGTTCGCCCCAATAACGTTGTCTTGAAAATACCCAATCACGTAATTTGTAATTTACTTTTCTAGTTCCAATTTTATTTTCTTCTAAATAATCAATAACTTTTTTCTTGGCTTCTTCAACAGATAGACCTGTTAAAAAACCAGAGTTAACAAGTTTCCCGCTTGCAACATCTGTAAAAGCTTCTTTTTCAATATCACAAACTGTGTTTTCATTTACTGATTCAATTACTTGAATAATAGGCAAACTAAATTTTTTAGCAAATTCCCAGTCTCTTGTATCATGAGCAGGAACAGCCATAATTGCACCAGTACCATAAGTAATTAAAACATAGTCTGAAACCCAAATTGGAATTTCTGCATTTGTTAAAGGATTAACTGCTCTAATGCCTTTAATTTCAACACCCGTTTTTTCCTTATTTAATTCAGCACGTTCAAAATCAGATTTCAAACTAGCTTGTTTTTGATATTCTTTTACTTCATCTAGGTTTGTAATTTCTTTTTCTAATTCTTTAATAATAGGGTGTTCAGGAGCAACTACCATATATGTTGCACCAAATAATGTATCAGGTCTTGTTGTATATACAATTAATTCCTTATCATGATTTGCAAGTTTAAATTTAACCTCAGCACCTTCACTACGACCAATCCAGTTTTTTTGTTGAGCTTTAATTTTATCTAAATAATCAACATCATCTAAGTCATCAATTAATCTCTGAGCATATTCTGTGATTTTTAGCATCCATTGGCTCTTTTCTTTTTGAACAACTGGACTTCCACATCTTTCACAAACACCATTAACAACTTCTTCATTAGCTAAGCCTACTTTACAACCAGTACAAAAGTTGATAGGCATTGTAGCTTTATATGCTAAGCCATGCTTATATAATTGAATAAAAATCCATTGAGTCCATTTATAATAATTAGGATCAGTTGTATTAACTTCTCGAGACCAGTCAAATGAAAAACCTAATGCTTTTAATTGTTCTCTAAAATGATTAACATTTTTTTCAGTTGTAATTTTAGGATGAACATGATTTTTAATAGCATAATTTTCGGCTGGTAATCCAAATGCATCAAATCCAATAGGATATAATACATTATATCCTTCCATTCTTTTCTTTCTAGCAATAATATCTAATGCTGTATAACTACGAGGATGACCAACATGTAGGCCTTGTCCAGAAGGATATGGAAACTCAACTAGTCCATACCATTTTTTTAATGAAGAATCATCTTTTGCATAAAAAGTACCTTCGCTATACCATTTATTTTGCCATTTTTTTTCAATATCTTTAAAGTTATATCCCATAAATTTCACTCCTATAAAAGTAATAATTAATTCGAGCTATATTATACACCATTTCCCACATAAAGAAAAGTTAAAAACGAAAAAATGTAATTTCTTTCATAAAAAACTCATAGACAAGACAGCTAAACCTTGATAAAAAACGTAATTTATGATATAATGTGGGAGTACAAGCGATGCTTGTGAATTTATAATGGCTACAATAACAAGGAGGGAAACAAAGTGAAAGAATCAGTTTATCGTGAGTACACTAAGTTCCTAGACAGCCTTATCTATTCAATTGACCACATCGACTGGAGAAGTGAACGGTCATTGAAGATGATGATGCTTCTTGCAAGCTTGGATGAAAACCATGAACCTTGGCCAGAAGAAGTATTGAATTATCAAAAGCGTGTTGACGAAGAAATCAGCCTCTTTGAAGCAGAAGAAATCTGTGAGTATGATCTTATGGAAAAACTTACAGAGATAAAAAGAGATGTAAAGTAGCCAAAAGAACCTAGCTAACATTGTTAGCTAGGTTAAATTTTTGAAATTTAAAAAAGTGTTTTAACAAAATAAAGTAATCAATAAAATTATTTAAGTAAATTTATTTACAACGCAAAAATGTTAGTATATAATTACATAGAAATGGAAATAATTATTCACAAGAGAGAAAGGAAAATTTGAAAATGGCTAAAGAAATTAGTGAAGAAGAGAAAAAAAGAATTGAAGAGATGATAGATGCCCTAGTTGAAAGAGCTAAAAAAGCATCTGAAGAATACATGAAATTAGACCAAGAGCAAGTTGATGAAATTGTAAAACAAATGGCAATGGCTGGATTAGAACATCATATGGAACTTGCTAAAATGGCTGTAGAAGAAACTGGTAGAGGTATTTATGAAGATAAAATTACAAAGAATATGTTTGCAACAGAATACATTTATCACAGTATAAAATACGATAAAACAGTTGGTGTAATTGAAGATAATGAAGAAGAAGGTTATGAAGAAATTGCAGAGCCAATAGGAATTATAGCTGGTGTAACACCTGTTACAAATCCAACTTCAACAACAATGTTTAAATCCTTAATTGCAGCAAAAACAAGAAATGTTATAATATTTGGCTTCCATCCATCTGCACAAAAGTGTAGTGTTGCAGCAGCAACAATTTTAAAAAATGCAGCTATAAAATCAGGTGCGCCAGAAGATTGTATTTTGTGGGTTGAAGAACCATCTATAACAGCCACAACAGCCTTAATGAACCACCCAGGAGTTAATTTGATTTTAGCAACTGGCGGAAGTGGAATGGTAAAGTCAGCATATTCATGTGGAAAACCAGCATTAGGTGTTGGACCTGGAAATGTGCCTTGCTATATAGATAAAACTGCAAAATTAAAAACATCAGTTAATGATTTAGTATTATCAAAATCATTTGATAATGGAATGATTTGTGCATCAGAACAATCAGTTATAGTTGATAAAGAAATTCATAAAGAATTTGAAGAGCTTATGAAAGAGGCTGGATGTTACTTCTTAAATGCAGAACAAACAGAAAAATTGCGTAATAGTATGTTTATAGCAGAAAAAGGATGTGCACTAAATGCTGATATAGTAGGAAAAAGCCCATATGTTATTGCAAAAGGTGCAAATATTGAAGTACCAAAAGATACAAAAGTGTTAGTATTAAAAGAAAATGGAGTTGGAATTGAATACCCATTTTCAAAGGAAAAATTGAGCCCTGTACTTGCATATTATGTAGTTGAAAATGCAGATGAGGGAATAGAATTAGCAGAAAAATTAATTGAATTTGGTGGTTTAGGACATTCAGCTGTTATTCACTCAGAAGATAATGAAACAATCCAGAAATTTTCAGAGAGAGTAAAAGTAGGTAGAATAATAGTAAATTCACCATCAACACATGGCGCAATAGGTGATATATATAATACAAATATGCCATCATTAACACTAGGATGTGGAACATTTGGAGGAAACTCTACAACTGCAAATGTATCAAGTGTAAATTTAATAAATATCAAAAGAGTAGCAAAAAGGAGAGTTAATATGCAATGGTTTAAAGTACCACAAAAAATATATTTTGAAGCAGGTTCTATTGCATATTTAGAAAAAATGCCAAACATTTCAAGAGCATTTATTGTTACAGATCCATCAATGGTAAACTTAGGATATATAGACAAAATCTTATATTATTTAAGAAAAAGAAAAGAATATGTACATTCTGAAATCTTTTCAGATGTTGAATCAGACCCATCATTTGAAACTGTTTACAGAGGAGTAGAAATGATGAGAGAATTTAAGCCAGATGTAATTATTGCAGTAGGTGGAGGAAGCCCAATTGATGCTGCAAAAGGAATGTGGCTATTCTACGAGCATCCAGAAGCTGATGCAGAAGGAATGAAACTTAAATTTATGGATATAAGAAAACGTACTTATAAATTCCCTAAATTAGGTAATAAAGCACAATTAGTTGCAATTCCAACAACATCAGGAACAGGATCAGAAGTTACATCATTTGCTGTTATTACAGACAAGAAAATAAATAAAAAATATCCTTTAGCAGACTATGAATTAACACCAGATGTTGCAATAGTTGACCCAGATTTAGTTATGAGCTTACCAAAAACAATTACTGCAGACACAGGTATGGACGTTTTAACACATGCTATTGAAGCATATGTATCAAATATGGCATCTGATTATACGGATGGATTAGCAGAAAAAGCATTTGAATTGGTATTTAAAAACTTAAGAGAAGCATATAACAATGGAAGTAATGCACATGCAAGAGAAAAAATGCATAATGCAAGTACAATTGCAGGCATGGCATTTACAAATGCATTCTTGGGTGTAAACCATTCTTTAGCACATAAAATAGGTGCAGAATTCCATTTGCCACATGGAAGAATAAATGCAATTTTATTGCCATATGTAATAAGATATAACAGTCAAAGACCAACTAAGTTTGTGTCATTCCCTAAATATGAGTATTATATTGCAGACCAAAAATATGCAGACTTATCAAGAAGAATGAATTTCCCTGCTTATGGAAATGAAGAAGGAGTTAACTCTTTAATTAGAGAAATTCAAAAATTAAATGCAGATTTGAATATTCCAAAAAGCTTTAAAGAAGCAGGAATTAATGAGCAAGAATTTATGGCAAAAATTGATTTATTGGCAGATAGAGCATTTGAAGATCAATGCACAACTGCAAACCCAAGACTACCATTAGTAGAAGAGTTAAAACAAATATTAATAGATAGCTATTATGGAAATGAAGTATAAAAATAATTAATTACCTCTTGACAAAACTGAAATTAATGAGGTATAATACACAATTATAAAAATTATTAGATTGTGATGAATATGACGACAAGTTAAAAGTTGCTAACAGAGAATAAAGGTGACTGCGCTGAGAGCCTTTTATAGAAGAACATAACTTTGCCAACACATAGGAGTAGTCTGTAATTTTGAAAAGAGGAAACAGTAATAAAAGTTTCAAGCTGGGTGGTACCGCGGAACTAAAAGAGATTTCGTCCCTGCACTATTTATAGTGCGGGGACTTTTGTTTATCCCTACACTATATAAGAAAAAATATAATATAGAAAGGGGAATTTTTTATGAGTTACCGTACACATACCTGTAATGAAATAAGCCTAGAAGATGTAGGTAAAAAAGTTAAAATTGCAGGATTTGTAGAAACAATTAGAGATTTAGGAGGATTGGTATTTTTAGACATACGTGATATGTATGGAATTACACAAGTAGTTACTTCTGGAAAAACAGAAGATGTAGACTTTGCATCACATATACCAATAGAATCATCAGTTTGTGTTGAAGGAACAGTTAAAAAAAGAGATGAGGAAACCATAAATCCAAAATTAAAAACAGGACTTGTAGAAATTAAAATTGAAACAATTGAAGTTTTAGGAAAAAGAACAAAGGAGTTACCATTTGAAGTAAACAAAAATCAAGTTGTAAGAGAAGATTTAAGGCTTAAATATAGATTTTTAGACTTAAGAAGCACAAAACTAACTAACAATTTAATTTTACGTTCAAAAGTAATTCAATATTTAAGAGAGCAAATGATTGGCAGTGGCTTTTTAGAAGTACAAACTCCAATTTTGACAAGTTCTTCACCAGAAGGAGCTAGAGATTATTTAGTACCAAGCAGGGTACATAAAGGAAAATTTTATGCACTTCCACAAGCACCACAACAATTTAAGCAATTGCTTATGGTATCTGGAATAGATAAATATTTTCAAATTGCACCATGTTTTAGAGATGAAGATGCAAGAGCTGACAGATGCCCAGGCGAATTTTATCAATTAGATATGGAAATGTCTTATGCTACGCAAGAAGATGTATTTAGTGCAATAGAGCCTGTTATTTATAACACATTCAGTAAATTTTCTACTAAAAAAATAGCAAAATATCCATTTCCAAGAATTGCATACAAAGAATCAATGTTAAAATATGGAACAGACAAACCAGACTTAAGAAACCCATTGTATATAATAGATTTATCAGAATTTTTTAAACAATGTACATTTAAACCATTTATTAACAGAACTGTAAGAGCAATTAAAGTTAATAAACATTTATCAAAGGGATTTCATGAAAAAATGTTAGAATATGCAATGTCTTTAGGAATGCCTGGACTTGGATATTTGGAAATACAAGAAGATATGTCATTAAAAGGGCCAATAGATAAATTTATACCAGCTGATTTGAAAAAAGAATTAATAAAAATTGCAGATTTAAAAAGCGAAGATACAATATTTTTTATAGCAGATAATGAAAAAAGAGCATCAGAGCTAGCAGGACAAATAAGAACAGAGTTAGGAAAAAGATTAGAGTTAATAGATGAAAACAGTTTTCAATTTGCATGGATTGTTGATTTTCCAATGTATGAATTAGAAGATGACGGAAAAATAGCATTTTGTCATAACCCATTTTCAATGCCACAAGGAGGAATGGAAGCACTACTTACAAAAAATCCACTTGAAATTTTAGCATATCAATATGATATTGTATGTAATGGAATTGAACTTTCATCTGGAGCTGTTAGGAACCATGATCCAGAAATAATGGTAAAAGTATTTGAAATAGCAGGTTATACTAAAAAAGATATTGAAGATAAATTTTCTGCTTTATTTAATGCGTTTCAATATGGGGCACCACCACATGCTGGAATTGCACCAGGTGTGGATAGAATGTTAATGCTTTTAACAGATGCTGAAAACATTAGAGAGGTTATTGCATTTCCAATGAACAGCAAAGCTGAAGATTTAATGATGGGTGCACCAGGTTTTGTTACAAAAGAACAATTAAGAGAATTAAATATTAGAATAACTGAAACAAAGTAAAAATTATAGCTTCAATGCTTGTAATTTGGGCAAAAAATATATATAATAAGGACAATGTTTATAAAGGAGATGAGCTTAGATGAAAGTTTCAAGAGAAGAGTTATTACACATTGCAAATTTGGCAAGTTTGAATTTGAAAGAAGATGAAGTAGATACTTATCTTTTACATTTACAAGATATTTTGAATTATGCAAATATAGTAAGCAAAGCACCAACAGAAGGATTATCAGAAGCTATTGGAGTTGAAAATAAATATAATGTATTTCGTAAAGATGAAGTTAAAAACTTTGAAGATAAAGAAGCATTAATGGCTAATGCTCCAGAAAAAGAAAGAAATATGTTTAAAATTCCAAAAGTAATTCAATAATTAACAGAAAGGAATGAATAAGATGAATATTACAGAATTAACTGTACATGAACTTTTAGAAAAATTAAAGAATAAAGAGCTAACATCAGCCGAAATTACTAAAGCTTATGTAGATAGAATAAATGAAAAAGAAAAAGATGTACAAGCTTTTATTACACCATTAACAGATGAAGCAATCAAAAGGGCAGAAGAGATTGACAAAAAATCAGAAGTAGGAGAAATAGCCGGTATTCCAATTGGAATAAAAGATAATATATGCACTAAAGGTATAAAAACTACATGTGGTTCTAAAATGTTAGCAGATTTTGTTTCACCATATAATGCAACAGTTATGGAAAAAATAAATGCAGAAGATATGATAATGCTTGGAAAATTGAATATGGATGAATTTGCAATGGGATCATCAACAGAGTATTCATATTTCCATCCAACAAAAAATCCATGGAACTTAAATACAGTACCAGGTGGTTCATCAGGAGGAAGTGCAGCAGCTGTTGCGGCAAATTTGGTACCATGGGCACTAGGCTCAGACACAGGTGGTTCAATTCGTCAACCAGCAAGCTTTTGTGGAGTGGTAGGCCTTAAACCAACTTATGGGTTGGTATCTCGTTATGGGCTAGTAGCATTTGCATCTTCACTTGACCAAATAGGTCCAATAACTAAAGATGTTAAAGATGCAGCACTTTTATTAAATGTAATTAGTGGACATGACGAAAAAGACACAACTTCAGCAGAAGCTGATAAAAAAGACTATACTAAATGCCTAAAGAATAATGTTAAAGGTTTAAAAATTGGAATTCCAAAAGAGTACTTTGGAGAAGGAATAAATTCAGAAGTAAAAGCAAAAATACAAGAAGCAATTGAAAAATATAAAGAACTAGGTGCAGAAATAGAAGAATTTAGCTTAGATATTGCTGACTATGCTTTAGCAACATATTATATAATTGCACCAGCAGAAGCAAGCTCAAACTTAGGTAGATTTGATGGAATTCGTTATGGATACCGTACACCAAATTATACAAACCTAAAAGAATTATTCAAAAATTCAAGAAGTGAAGGATTTGGCTCAGAAGTAAAAAGAAGAATTATATTAGGCACTTATGTGCTATCTTCAGGTTATTATGATGCATATTATAAAAAAGCTCAACAAGTTAGAACACTTGTAAAACAAGAATTTCAAAAAGCATTTGAAAAGTATGATGTGATATTAACACCTACTTCACCAATAGTTGCTTTTGATATTGGTACTAAATCATCAAATCCTATGGAAATGTATTTATCAGATATATGTACAGTTCCTGTAAATATTGCAGGAGTTCCTGCTATTTCAATTCCATGTGGAGTAGATAGCAATAATATGCCAATAGGAATGCAATTGATAGGAAATTATTTTGATGAAGAAACTATATTAAATGCAGCATATACTTATGAACAAGCAACAAACTTTAGAAGCAAATATAAACCAAATTTATAAAAAATTTGAATAAAGGAGATTTAAAATGTCAATAGAAGATTATGAAGTAGTCATTGGACTAGAAATACATGCTGAACTTTCAACAAAAACAAAGATATTCTGTAACTGCTCTACTGAATTTGGTGCAGAACCAAACACACATGTATGCCCAGTATGTATGGCAATGCCAGGAGCTCTTCCAGTACTAAATGAAAAAGTAGTTGAATATGCTGTAAAAGCAGGACTAGCAACAGGATGCACAATTTCAAAAGACTCTAAAAATGATAGAAAAAATTATTTTTATCCAGATCTTCCAAAATCATATCAAATATCACAATTTGATAAACCTCTATGTGAACATGGAAATGTAGAAATTGTATTAGATGGAGAAAAAAAGACAATAGGAATTACAAGAATACATATTGAGGAAGATGCTGGAAAATTAAATCATAATGAATTTGGAGCAGGAAGCTTAGTAGATTTAAACAGAGCAGGAGTTCCACTAATAGAAATAGTTTCAGAACCAGATATGCGTTCAGCTAAAGAAGCAGAAGCGTATATGAGAAAAATAAAATCTATACTAGAATATATTGAAGTATCAGATTGTAAAATGCAAGAAGGCTCATTAAGAGCGGATGTCAACGTTTCTGTTATGAAAAAAGGAAGTAAAGAGTTTGGAACTCGTACAGAAATGAAAAATATGAGCTCTTTTAGATCAATTGTAAGAGCAATTGAATATGAAGCACAAAGACAAGTTGATGTTCTTGAAGATGGTGGAAAAATTGACCAAGAAACTTTAAGATGGGATGATATATCTGGTAAAACATTTTCAATGAGAGATAAAGAAGATGCACAAGATTACAGATATTTTCCAGAACCAGATTTAGTTGCAATTAGATTATCAGACGAATATATTCAAAATATAAAAGACAATTTACCAGAATTACCAGAAAGCAGAAAAGAACGTTATTTAACAGAATACAATTTATCTGAAAAAGATGCAAGAATGTTAACTGCTTCAAAACACATGTCAGATATGTTTGAAAAAGCATTATCAATATGTAATAATGCAAAATCAGTAGCAAACTGGTTGCTTTCAGATGTTTCAAGAATATTAAATGAAAAAGAACTTGAGCCATCTCAAATTCCATTTACAGCAGAACAATTAGCTGAAATGATTATACTAATTGATAAAGGAACAATAAGTTCTGCAATTGGTAAAAAAGTATTAGAAGAACTATTTGAAAATCCAAAAAATCCTGAAGAAATAGTAAAAGAAAAAGGATGGATACAAATTTCAGATGAGGGAGCTATAAAAGAAATAGTATTAAAAATACTAGAAAATAACCCACAATCTATTGCAGACTACAAAGCAGGAAAAGATAGAGCATTAGGTTTTTTAGTTGGTCAAGCAATGAAGGAGACTAAGGGAAAGGCTAATCCTCAAATGCTTAATAAATTATTCTTAGATGAGTTAATAAAATAATCAGCATCTTGCTTCGTTAAAAAGCATTCAAAACGCGGTTACAACCAAAAAAGGTTGCGCCCTTGCCTTTTGAATGCTTTTTGCCAGCCTAAAGGCATACTGAGGCTGTAACAAGCATAGCTTTAACAGCCTCAGCATTGCAATATACTAATTCTTTTATTAACTAATATTTACAACTAACTTATTTCTGCTTTTATTTTATTAAATGCAAAGCCGAAAATAATAAAGCTTACCATGAAAAATAAACTTGTTTTAAATAATGAAAATCCGGCATAATAGATAATAGGGTATGTAAATAAAAAATTATATGTTAATAAAATTATACTTGCAAAAATAATAAGTAAAAAAGAAAATTTTATGCCATGTTTCATTAAATTAATAATATTCATATCAATATTTTTAAATTCTAATAATAACTTATTCACTTTAAATCCCTCACTTAATTAAAATATATATTAATTAAATGTTAACATAAAAATAAGAAAAAAACAAAGGAAATTTTTGCTAAAAAAAAGATGCTAGAGATAGCATCTTTTAGTCTTAAAAAACTGTGCACAATTTTTTAAGTTTACGCTTTCATTGCATTTAATTTTTTTGCCATGTTAGATTTTTTTCTAGCAGCTGTGTTTTTAACAATAACACCTTTTGTACAAGCTTGATCTACTTTTTTTGTAGCTAAAGCTAATAATTCAGTAGCTTCTGCTTCATTTCCAGCTTCTACAGCTTGTTCAAACTTTTTAACAGCTGATTTATATCCTGATTTAATCATATTATTTCTAAGAGTTTTCTTTTCAATAACATTAACTCTTTTTATTGCTGATTTAATATTTGGCATATTTTGCACCTCCCTTTTAGTGTTCATAAATTGACTAAATAATTATATCATGCAAAAAGCATTTTGACAAGTGATTTTGCTAAAAAATCACAAAATTCAAAAAATTACCAGTGTAAAAAAAATAAAAAAGAGCATCATAAATACTGAAAAAGCAAAAAATGTTTTTTCAAAATAAAAATAAACACATTCTAGGAGGTGAAGAACATGACAAATAGCAATAAATCAGTAGTTCCTGAAGCTAAGGAAGCTCTAAACAAATTCAAATATGAAGTTGCTAACGAAGTTGGTGTTAACTTAAAACAAGGATACAACGGAGATTTATCTTCTAAAGATGCTGGTAGAATCGGTGGTAACATGGTTAGAAAAATGATTCAACAAGCTGAAAACAACATGAAATAGTTGTAAATTGTATTTAGTTTGTTGTACTAGAAAAGTTATTCAATTTTTCTAATACAACAAAAAAAGAAGAAGATGTCTTGCAATAAGATATCTTCTTTTTAACATTAAGCTTCAGGCTCAACTAATCCAAAATTGCTATTATCTTTTAAACGATAAATTACATTAACTTTTCCAGTCTCAATATTTATAAATGTTAAAAATTTATCTTGAGGTTTTTCCTCTAATTTTAATTTAGCATCTTCTGGTGAAAGTGGCTTAATACCATAATATATAGTTTTAATAATTTCTCCTTCAATAACAGGAACCTCACTTTGAGCCATTTCTTTAATACGAATAGATTCTGTCATATTTTGTTGATCTTTTTTAGTTTTCATTTTTCTAATTTGACCTTCTAAAATATCAAGATTTTTATCAATAGATGCATATAAATCTTTATGCTCTGTTGTTGCTCTGAATCTATTAGTAGGAGTTTTAACCTCCATTTCAGCCACTTGGAAACCACCTTCAGTTTTTATTGTTGCAGTAACATCAAAGTCTTCCCCAAAATATTTTTCTAATTTTTCTGATTTTTTACCAATATAATCTTTTATTGCGTCTGTTGCTGTTAAATCTTTAGACACTATTTTAATATTCATAATAATCTCTCCTTCCAAAATTTACATATTTTCATTGGCATGACAATATTATATATGTTTTATATTTCTTTTGCAAGTAGTTTTGTAAAATATACATTGACAAGCTAGAAGATAAAATAATATAATAAGAAAGGAAAAGAGGTAAAAATGTATAAATTAGTAGCAATTGATTTAGATGGAACATTACTGGACTCTTATGGTCAAGTATCAGAAGTAAATAAAAATGCAATAAAATCTGCAATAGATAAAGGAACAAAGGTAGTATTAACATCAGGAAGAGGAACTATGTCTGTACAAAATTTTGCAACAGAAATAGGGGCAGATGAATATATGATTTGCGGAAATGGTTCAATAGTATATGATTTAAAACAACAAAAAATAGTATATGAAGAATTTTTGAGTCAAAAGAAAGTATTACAGTTAATAAAAATATTTGAAGAAAATAGTATATACTACAGCATATATACTGAAAAGGGAATAATAGCTAAAACATTAAACTACAATGTTTTATTTTACAACCACGAGAATGCAAATAAACCAGATAATAAAAAAACAAACATATATCTAACTGATGATGTTTACCAATATGTATTAAATAGAAAAGAAAGTGACTATACAAAAATAACAGTTTGTGACAACAACAATATAATTTTTAATAGTATAATAAGAAAAATAAGAAGGATAAATGGAATAGATGTATTAGATGTTGGACATATGACAAGAAAATTACTAAAGTTTGGTACAGAAGTATATTCAATAGAGTACTTTTATACAGAAATAACAAATGAAAATACAGATAAGTGGAATGCAATAAAATTTTTAATTAATGAACTAGGAATAAATAAAGAAGAAGTAATGACAATTGGAGACAACGTAAATGATCAAACTATGCTAGAAAATGCTGGGCTTGGCGTTGTAATGGCTAATAGTGCACCATATATTCAAAAAATGGGAAAAACAGTTACAGACACAAATAATAATGATGGAGTAGCTAAAGCAATAGAAAAATATATTTTGGATTGTGAATAAAATATAGAAAATTCAAACTAACAATTGAATAGAAAAATAAAAAATGCACATAACTATATTAAATAGGAGTGTGCATTTTTATGAAAGATAATAAAAAAAACTTTGCAAAAGAAGAAATAAGTAATTTGGAACAATACAAAGATGTTACAAAATATGGTGAATTTGTATCATCATATTTTGCATGGATGAGTTTAGAGGAGCAAAAGCTACGAACCAATAAAATGGAAAATATGACAAAGGGAAAATAATTAAGATATTTTACGAGAATAAGGCTTTGGATTATCAGTAAAACCAACAATATAATCAACAGAAACATTGTAGAATTCTGCTAATTTCATTAAATGAAAAATAGGAATAGACCTCTTGCCATTCTCATATTCAGAATAATATTGCTGAGAAATTCCCAATAGCTTAGCAACATCTTTTTGATATAAATCTTTATCTTCACGTAAATTTCTAATCCTAACAAATTTCATATAAACCTCCAACAAAATAAAAATAACACAAAATTTATTAAAGTATTGACCGTACATAATAAGTCATGTATAATAAAATTATTAAGAAGTATTAATTAACAAATAAAAGAAATATATGAGTAAAGAAATACTAATTAATAAACTAAAGAAAGAAGGAGATTAACGATGAAAAAAATTAAAAACACAAAAGGTATTACATTAATAGCACTGGTTATCACTATTGTAGTGCTACTAATCTTAGCAGGAGTAAGCATTAACACACTATTTAGTGACAACGGAATAATTAAATCAGCATCAAAATCAGGAACAAACTT
>CAKOVG010000018.1 GCA_934121875.1 uncultured Clostridia bacterium | reverse complement strand
TAGGAAGGTATACATTTGCAACCACTAGTCCAGGCACACCAACAATAATACAAAAAGGTTCAGAATATGCAGAAACATTAGATACAAAATACAGAGCAGAAAACTATTACTACGAACTAAGCGATTATAGAGTATCAAATGAGAAAATTGATTCAACAGGAACAAATACAACAGCTAAAAACCTGAGAGCATTTATAGAAAAAACAAATACAAATAAAGGCTTTTATATAGCACGCTATGAAGCAAGTTATGGAAGTGGATACAATAGTTCAGGTACAACTACAGCAGAAAAATATGGTAATGCAAAACCATTATCAAAAGTATCAACAGCAAATAGCACAAGTAGCATGAACTATACAGCCGGAACATTATGGACTTGCATAACACAACCACAAGCAGCCATAGTAAGTCAAAATATGTATAAAGATGATAGTTATGTAGAAAGTGATTTAGTAAATAGTTATGCATGGGATACAGCAATAGTATATATACAAGCAATGGGAAATACAAACTATGCAAATCAAACAGATGGAAGTGGAACATTGAAGAATACAGGAACTACAGAAGATCAAAAATGCAAAATATTTGATGTATCTGGAAATTTGGTAGAATATACTACAGAGTACAGCACTTTGTACAACACTCTCACGCTTAGTAAGATGGCTATGCCTTGTACTATTAGGGGAGGCCGCTACAACAGTTCCTACCACAACACGAGTACCCGTAACAGCGACGTTGCGCCTTACAGCGGCGACAGCAACAGCTGGGTTTCCTTTAGGTCCCTACTTTACATAAAGTAGCACTGACCAATGGTTCAACGAACCAGAAAAAATGAATAAATACGATGTTAGCACTAATGTGCTTAACACGCACTTTAGCGCATCAAAAACGCTAAAGAGGAAAATTTTTCTAAAATTTCTTAAACTGACCGCTTAATGTCAAGTTTTAGAAATTTGAAAAATTTTCCCTAGCGGGGCGCCCCTTAGAGGGGCGCCTTTATTGCGTTTGCGAGTTTGCAAACACAATAAAGATACATGGATGATGAAATCATTTTAATAAAAACAAAAGAGCAAGCAAAAGAAGTACTAAAGAACATATTTCTAATATAATGTAATTTTACTGTAATAATAATGTAATAAAAAGCTTAATTATTCAGGCAAAATATAGTATAAATATATCTTGAACTTGACAGCTGAAGAACAGCAAAAGACTGACAACCTTTGATATAATAGGCTTTCAGTCTTTTAATGATTAATAAGGAATGTGTACTTAAATTAACCAAGTTGATAAAAATTAAAGAAAAATATTGAAAATAAAAAAATGTTATGGTATCCTAATGGGGAGAAAATATGTACAAAATTTCAAAAGAGCACATTGAAAATTTAATATAACTATAGGGAGAATCTACGGCTATAAAATGAGTAAATGTCCATAAAAAAGGAAAAATTGTACATACTAAATACAAAATTGAAAAAAGCAGAATAAATATACTTAAGAAAGAGGAGGAAGATAAAATTGAATAAAATAGAAAAAACAAATAAAAAGGCAACAAGAAAAACTTACTCAAAGCAAGCTGGTATTACTATAATAGCACTAGTTATCACAATTGTAGTATTGCTAATATTAGCAGGAGTAAGTATAAGTACAATATTCAGTGATAACGGAATAATTAAAAAAGCTCAAGAGGCTCAAAATAAAATGGATCAAGCAATAGAGAATGACTTAAGAGAAATAAATGAGTTAAATAATTACCTAAATGAAATAATGAAAAATACAGAAACTGGAGGAAATACAAGTGGTGGAGATACTCCAACACCACCAGCAGAAAAGCCATTAATAACAGACTCAAGCTTAACATCAAATGATAGAACAACAATTAACAGTACAACAGTAATAGCAAAAGATGGAAAAGAAAATCAAGTAGTAGTTCCAGGAGGATTTAAGATATCTGCTGATTCTGGAAAAACAGTACAAGAAGGAATAGTAATAGAAGACAAAGATGGAAACCAATTTGTATGGGTGCCAGTAAGTAATATAAATGCAGATGGAAGTAATAAAATAATAAAAGATGATGGAAGTGAAGTAGAAATAACATTAGGAAGATATACATTTGTAACTACTAGTCCAGGAACACCAACATTAGTACAAAAAGGCTCAGAACATGCAGAAACAACAGTAGCAAAGGCAACAGCAGGAACATTAGATACAAAATACAGAGCAGGAAAATATCACTACGAACTAAGTGATTATAGAGTATCAAATGAGAAAAAGGATTTAACAGGAACAAATACAACAGCAAAAAATCTACAAGCATTTATAAATAAAACAAATACAAATAAAGGGTTTTATATAGCACGCTATGAAGCAAGTTATGGAAGTGGATACAATAGTTCAGGAACAACAACAGTAGAAAAATATGGTAATGCAAAACCATTATCAAAAGTATCAACATCAAATAGTACAGATAGAATGAATTATACAGAAGGAACACTATGGAATTTCATATCACAGCGACAAGCAGCAATGGTAGGCAAAAACATGTATAAAAATGATAGCTATGTAGAAAGTGATTTAATAAATAGTTATGCCTGGGATACAGCAATAGTATATATACAAGCAATGGGAAATACAAACTATGCAAATCAAACAGATGGAAATGGAACACTAAAAAATACAGGTACAACAGGAGACCAAAAATGTAAAATATTTGATATGGCTGCAAACGAATTAGAATGGACTACAGAGTACAACAC
Source organism: uncultured Clostridia bacterium (assembly GCA_934121875.1). Classification (GTDB taxonomy): domain Bacteria; phylum Bacillota; class Clostridia; order TANB77; family CAG-508; genus CAG-273. Next base: position 15,152 of record CAKOVG010000018.1, on the reverse strand, counting down.
TCTCACGGATAGTAATATTGCTTACCCTTGTACTAATAGGGGAGCCTACCACCCAAGTTCCCGCAACCGCACGAGTTACCGTAGCAGCGGCAATGCGGCTGGAGGCAACTACGTCATTTCCTTTAGGTCCCTACTTTGCGTAAAGTAGCACTGACCACTGGTTCAACGAACCAGATAAAAAGAACAAATACGATATTGTCGCTAATGTGTTTAATACGCACTTTAGTGCATCAAAAACGCTAAAGCGGAATGTAATTTTACTGTAATAATAATGTAACAAAACTGTAATATAAAAAAACTTGATTATTTAAACAAAATATAGTATAAATAATATGAAAAAAGTAGTAATTGAAATCCACAAAGGAGGAATAAAAATGGTAGAATTTGAAAACAATAACACAGTAGGAGCTGAGGTGCCAGCAGAAATTAGTACATGGACAAAAATCAAAAACTTCTTATTTCAAGAAATAACACTTACAATGACACCAAAACAAGAAAAAGTATTTCAAGAAGTACATGATTTTTGGCACCAAGAAGTTAATCGTGATTTCTGGTTTCAAGAGATTGAAATTATTGACAACATTACATTATAATAAATGGAAAAGCTTATTAGACAAAACTAATAAGTTTTTTATTATTTTTAAAAAGAATACTTGAAAAGTATTCTTTTTTGATATAAAATTACATTGTTTAGGATATACTAAACATATAAAAAAAAGAATGTAAAAATTACATTCAAAAGGAGGAAAAATTATGTCAATAAAATTAGGAATTAATGGTTTTGGAAGAATAGGAAATTTATCATTACAAGCAGCACTAAATAAAGAAGAAGTTGAGGTGATTGCAATAAATGATCCATTTATAACAGCAGATTATATGGCATATATGATGAAATATGATACAATACATGGAAAATTTAAAGGAGAAGTTTATGAAAAAGACGGAAAATTAGTAGTAAACGGAAAAGAAATTAAAGTATATAATGAAATGGACCCTAAAAACATTCCTTGGGGAGCAAATGAAGTTGACTATGTATTAGAATGTTCAGGAGTGTTTACAACAATTGAAAAAGCAAATGCACATTTAGAAGCAGGAGCAAAAAAAGTAATTATCTCTGCACCATCTAAAGATGCACCAATGTTTGTTATGGGAGTAAATAACGAAACATATACACCAGATATGAATATTATTTCAAATGCATCATGTACAACAAACTGTTTAGCACCACTTGCTAAAATTATAAATGATAACTTTGGAATTAAAGACGGCTTAATGACAACAGTTCACAGCATTACTGCAACACAAAAAACAGTTGATGGAGCGTCTAAAAAGGACTGGAGAGGCGGAAGAGCAGCAAGTTATAACATTATACCATCATCAACAGGAGCAGCTAAAGCAGTTGGAAAAGTTATCCCTTCATTAAATGAAAAATTAACAGGTATGTCATTTAGAGTACCAACAATTGATGTTTCAGTTGTAGACTTAACATGTAACTTAGAAAAACCAGCAACATATGAAGAAATATGTGAAGCAGTTAAAAAAGCATCAGAAAATGAAATGAAAGGCGTAGTAGAATATGTATCAGACCCAGTAGTTTCATCAGACTTTATACATGACGAACACACATGTATTTTTGATAGCACAGCAGGAATAGCATTAACAGATACATTTGTAAAATTAGTTGCATGGTATGATAACGAATGGGGATATTCAAATAAATTAGTTGATTTAGCTATTTATATTGCAAGTAAATAATGAAAGGAAAAACAAGTATATATGGAAAAGAAAACAATAAGAGACATAGATACAAAAGAACTAAAAGGAAGGAAAATATTAGTTCGTTGTGACTTTAACGTACCATTAAAAGATGGAAAAATTGCAGATGATACAAGAATTAGAGCAGCACTTCCAACAATAAAATATTTACTAGAAAGTGGAGCAAAGGTAATACTTTGCTCACACTTAGGTAGACCAAAAGGTGAAGTAAATGAAAAATATTCAATGAAACCAGTAGCAAAAAAACTATCAGAGGAATTAAATGCAAATGTAAAATGTGCAGAAGATGTAACAGGACCAAGTGCAAAAGATATGGCTAATGGATTACAAGAAGGAGAGGCAGGACTTCTTGAAAATGTACGTTTTGATGCTAGAGAAGAAAAAAATGAAGACAGCTTAGCAATAGAATTAGCTGACTTAATAGGAAACGAAGGAATTTATGTAAATGATGCATTTGGCACAGCACATAGAGCACATGCCTCTACAGAAGGAATTGCCCATCATGTTGATGAATCTGTTGCAGGACTTTTAATGGAAAGAGAAATTGAAAAACTTGGAGCAGTGCTTGAAAAACCAGAAGAACCATTTGTTGCAATTTTAGGAGGAGCAAAGGTATCAGATAAAATAGGTGTTATTGAAAACCTAATGGAAAAAGTTCAAACAATAGAAATTGGTGGAGCAATGGCAAACACATTCCTAAAAGCAAAAGGATATGATATAGGTTCATCTAAATATGAAGAAGATAAAATAGATGTAGCAAAAGAAATAATGAAAAATGCATTTGAGAAAAATGTAGAAATAATATTACCAAAAGATGCTAGAGTAGCTAAAATAGCAAAAGGAGAAGAACTAACACCAGAAATAGTAGAAAATGCCGAACATAAAGATGTTAAATTAGACACATGCAAGGAAGAGTCATTAGAAGGATGGCAAATACTAGATGTAGGAGATACTACATTAACATATTTTGCTGATAGACTTGAAGAAGCAAAAACTGTTGTGTGGAATGGTCCATTAGGATATACAGAAGTGCCAGAATATGCTCAAGGAACAGAAAAAATTGCTAAATATATTTCTCATACAAAGGCAAAATGCGTAATTGGTGGAGGAGACTCAGTTGCAGCTATTCAAAAAATAAAGAAAGCAGCAAAACAAAATGGCGAAGATGTAAAACAAGAATTTAGTAATATTTATTTATCAACAGGTGGTGGTGCATCTTTAGAATTCTTAGAAGGAAAAACATTACCAGGAATTGCAGCATTAAAGAATAAGGAAAAACAAAAATTCAAATCAGGAGAAAATGGAAATTGCAAAAGCAATGAACAACAACTTACTGATTAAGAAAAGAGGAAATCAAATGAGAAGAAAAGTTGTTGCAGGAAATTGGAAGATGAATATGCTTCCTAATGAAGCAATGAGCTTTATAAGACAAATTGAAAGTGTAGCAAATACTTCTAAAGCAGAAGTAATTCTTTGTGTACCATATACAGACCTATTTTACAGTTTACTCACAGCACAAGATACAAAAATAAAAATAGGAGCACAAAATATGCACTGGGAAGAAAAAGGTGCATACACAGGAGAAATATCTGGGCAGATGTTAAAATGTATTGGAGTAGAATATGTAATTATAGGTCATTCTGAAAGAAGACAATACTTTGCAGAAACAGATGAAACCGTAAATAAAAAGGTAAAAGCAGCTTTGCTAAATGAAATAAAACCAATTGTATGTGTAGGTGAAACATTAGAACAAAGAGAAAAAGGTAAACAAGAAGAAACCATAATAAATCAAACTCATTTAGCCTTAGAAGGTCTAAATAAAGAGCAATTAAAAAATGTTATAATAGCATATGAACCAATATGGGCAATTGGAACAGGAAAAACTGCTACATCTAAAGATGCAAACTATGCAATAAAGTCAATTAGAAAGCAAATTGAAAAAGACTATGGCAAGAACGTTGCTGAAAATATTATTATACTATATGGTGGTAGTGTTAAACCAGAAAACAGCAAAGAATTATTTGCAATGTCTGACATAGATGGAGGTCTTGTAGGCGGAGCAAGCTTAGAACCAGGGGAATTTGCTAAAATTCTTTCAATATAGAAAAGTAAAAATTGAGGTCTAATTATTTAAAATTAGAGTTGTACGAGAAAGGAAAAAAATAAAAAATGAACAAACAACCAATAATGCTAATGATATTAGATGGATTTGGAATAAATGAAAACGAAAAAGGAAATGCAGTTAAATTAGCTAATACACCTAATATTGATAAACTAATGAAAACATGGCCAACTACTCAAATTCATACAAGTGGGTTGGCAGTAGGATTACCAGAAGGACAAATGGGAAATTCAGAAGTTGGTCATACAAATATAGGTGCAGGAAGAGTTGTATACCAAGATTTAACACGTATTACAAAATCAATTGAAGATGGAGAATTCTTTAGCATTAAAGAACTAACAGCAGCAATTGATAACTGTAAAAAATATAATTCAAAACTCCATGTTATGGGACTTCTTTCAGATGGTGGAGTTCATAGTCATATTAGACATTTATTTGCACTACTAGAATTAGCAAAAAGAAAAGACTTTGAAGATGTATATGTGCATTGTTTTTTAGATGGAAGAGATACACCACCAGCTTCAGGAGAAAACTATATTCTCCAACTTGAAGAAAAAATGAAAGAAAAAGGTGTAGGAAAAATTGCAAGTATATCTGGTAGATTTTATAGCATGGATAGAGATAAAAGATGGGAAAGAGTTGAAAAAGCATATAAAGCTCTAGTATACGGAGAAGGAGAAAAAGCAACATCTGCTATATCTGGAGTAGAAGCATCATATCAAAAAGAAGTATTTGACGAATTTGTTGAACCAACAGTTATATGCAATGGTGAAGAACCAATTGCTACAATTGATAATCATGATTCAGTTATATTCTTTAACTTTAGACCAGATAGAGCAAGAGAAATAACAAGAAGTTTGGTAGATCCAGAATTTGATGGCTTCGAAATAAAACCATTAGAATTGTATTATGTATGTTTTACACAATATGATGAAACAATACCAAATGTTCAAATTGCATTTAAACCAGAAATATTGGTTAATACATTTGGAGAGTATATTTCTAAAAAAGGATTAACACAATTAAGAATTGCAGAAACAGAAAAATATGCACATGTTACATTCTTCTTTAATGGAGGAGAAGAAAAACAATATAAAGGAGAAGACAGAATTTTAATACCATCTCCTAAGGTTCAAACTTATGACTTAAAACCTGAAATGAGTGCTATAGAAGTAACAGATAAAGTTGTTGAGGCAATAAATTCAGAAAAGTATAATTGCATTATATTAAATTATGCTAACCCAGATATGGTTGGCCATACAGGAAGCTTAGAAGCAGCAATTAAAGCTATTGAAACAATTGATGGATGTGTAGAAAGAGTTGTTGAAGCAATGGCAGAAAAACAAGGAGTAATCTTAATGACAGCTGACCATGGAAATGCAGAACAAATGATAGATTATAAAACAGGTGAGCCACACACAGCACATACTACAAACCCAGTTCCACTAGTTTTAATAGGAATGCAAGGTGTAAAATTGAAAGAAGGCAAACTTGCAGATTTAGCACCAACAATGTTAGATATTATTGGGCTAGAAAAACCTGAAGAAATGACAGGTAATAGTCTTATTGAAAAATAACAAAAAGAAAGGAAGGATAATCATGAAAGATTATTTAGAAATTGAAAGCGTAAGAGCATTAGAAGTATTAGATTCAAGAGGAAATCCAACTGTACAAGTAGAAGTCGTAACAGAAGGAGGATTTTCAGGAGTTGCTATGGTTCCATCAGGAGCATCAACAGGAAGCTTTGAAGCAGTTGAATTAAGAGATGGAGATAAAGAAAGATACTTGGGAAAAGGTGTATTAAAAGCAGTTGAAAATGTAAATGAAGTTATTAGCAAAGAAATTGAAGGAATGAACGTATATGAACAAGCTAAAATAGATGCTACAATGATTAAACTTGATGGAACAGAAAATAAAGGCAAATTAGGTGCAAATGCTATGCTTGGAGTTTCTTTAGCAGTAGCAAAAGCAGCAGCAGCTTCATTAGGAATGAGCCTATATAACTACATTGGAGGAGTAAATGCAAAAGAATTACCAGTTCCAATGATGAACATTATGAATGGTGGAAAACATGCAGACAGTTCTTTAAGTGTACAAGAATTTATGATTATGCCAGTTGGAGCTAAAACATTTAGTGAATGTATGAGAATGGGTGTAGAAGTATACCATAACTTAAAGAAAGTATTAAAATCAAAAGGATATTCAACAGGTGTTGGAGACGAAGGCGGATTTGCTCCAAATTTAGGAAGCGAAGAAGAAGCAGTAGAATTAATTATAGAAGCAATCAAACAAGCTGGATATAAACCAGGAGAAGATGTATGCTTAGCACTAGACGTTGCAGCAACAGAAATGTTTGATGAAGCTAAAAAAATAGGAAAAGACGGATATTATTTTTGGAAAACTGATGAATTTAAAACAAAAGATCAAATGATAGACTTTATAGTTGAATTAGCAGAAAAATATCCTATAATCTCAATTGAAGATGGTTTGGCAGAAGAAGACTGGGAAAGCTGGAAAAAACTAACTGAACGTATTGGAAACAAAGTTCAATTAGTAGGAGATGACTTATTTGTAACAAATATGAAGAGATTACAAAAAGGAATTGACAACAACACAGCAAATAGTATATTAATTAAATTAAACCAAATTGGAACATTAACAGAAACATTAGATGCAATTGAACTTGCAAAGAGAAATGGATATACAGCAGTAGTATCACATAGAAGTGGTGAAACAGAAGACACAACATTAGCTGATGTTGCAGTTGCAACAAATGCAGGACAAATTAAAACTGGTGCACCATGTAGAACAGACAGAGTTGCTAAATATAACAGGCTATTGAATATTGAAGCAGAATTAGGAGATGTAGCAGTATTTAGAGGTCGTAAAGCTATAAAATAATAAAGAAAACACTAGAGTAAAAGCTCTAGTGTTTTTTGGTTGGGGTACTGTGATTCGAACACAGGAATGTCGGAGTCAGAGTCCGATGCCTTACCGCTTGGCGATACCCCAGAATATTTTAGGTTTTGGTTTGGTTGAAAAAATACTTCGAAGAAGTATTTTTTCAACTTAAACTTTATTTAACTTTTTTCAATAATATTAATTTTACAATAACAAATACTATAATAGCTGCTAATATAACAAACAAACTTGTAGTTAAATAGTTGCCAGTCTGAGGAAGAGAATCTTCAGCAGTTGTATTATCTGCAGGAATTTCTACTTTTTTTTGAGTTGTAACTTTAACCTTAGGCGAAACATCTGAAAAAGCATTTCCTTTGCCATCAGCAGTCTTAAAATTAATATCTACTTTAGTATTAGTAGGAATAATTTTATTAACAATTTCTTCATTATATTCATCCTTTAAAATTAGTTTATAACTTAAAGTAGCAACCTCACCTTCTTTCAACAGTTCAACTTCCCAAGTAATACTATTGTCAGTAGTATCAATTTTAGAAGAAACTTTACCAACATTAGGAGAACTTACATATTCAAAATTAAAATTATCAATTATATCTTTAGGAAAATAATCTTTAATAACAATGTTTTTTAAACTATTATCCTTAGCATAAGTAATTTTATTATAAATATCTGTGTTTACAGTAGTAGATAAGCTGTTATAATCAATATAATAAAAATCGCCAGAAGTTGGATTTGTAACAGTACCAAATATCTCTTCTGCAAGTTCACGATAAGTCATATGTCTTGAACCATCAGAAATAGTAGGAGCAGATGGATTAGGCGTATTACTTTCATTCAATCCCATTAAAACAGAAAAAATGTGATATCCTTTATTCTTCATTTCAACTAATCTATTTTTTGTTTTTGTAGCAACCACTCCAGAATATGTTAAAGTAGTATTTGTATCTAAGCAAAGATTAGGAACACCATCTGAAACTAAAACAACATATTTTTCTGTATCGGTACTAGCAGAAAAATTTTTTTCTGCAATAGCTAGGCCAGCCTCAATATTAGTATAAGGCCCTTTATTATCTGTATAATTTGTAATTGTATTTTTTATAGTACTTTCTGAATCAGATAAGTTTAACAACAGTTTAGCATCACTTTCAGTTCCTAAAGATAAACCAGAACCAGTTGTAGTATCTACACTAGAAAAGCTAACTATACCAATCTTTGCATTTTCAAAATAATCAAAAATTGAATCAACAAAAGCAGTAGCAGTTTCAACAACATATTCCTTTTTAGCCTTTCCTTGATAAGTAGAAGTCATGCTATTTGAATTATCTAAAATTAAAAACATTTCAACAGGTTTGGTAATATTTTCTTTTTTAGCAATATTCTTCAAGGTTAAAGTCAAAGTAACTTCTTTTTTATCAGCATCAAACTTTGTAAGTTCCTTTGTAAATTTACCTTTATCCTCTAAATTGATTTCACAAATACTTTTATCAACTACGGTCATTGTTGACTTACTAGCACTTACTGTAGCAGCAAATGTAGTAGCACATATTGAAAACAACATAGTAAATATAGCTAATATAGCAAAAAATTTTTTCTTCATAATTTAAAATCTCCTTTATAAAAAATCACTAATATTATACCCCAATAATAAAATAAATTCAACTTTTTTTGACATATAAATAAAATCTGTTATAATATTATAAAATATATTATGTGGAGGTAAACTTGAAAAGTATAAATGCACCAAAAGAATTAAAAAAATTAAAAATACAAGAAAAAGAACAGCTAGCAGAAGAAATAAGAGAAGAAATAATAAATATAGTATCAAAAACAGGAGGACACTTAGCATCAAATTTAGGAGTAGTAGAGTTGACAATTGCGTTACATAGTGCTTTTAATACACCAGAAGACAAGGTGATTTGGGATGTAGGTCATCAAACTTATGTACACAAAATATTAACAGGAAGAAAACAAAAAATGGAAACCTTAAGGCAGTTAAATGGTCTTTCAGGTTTTCCTAAAAAATCAGAATCAGAATATGATTGCTTTGAAACAGGACATAGTAGTACATCTATATCAGCAGCACTTGGAATTGCTAGAGCAAGAGATATAAAAGGTGAAAAATATAATGTTGTAGCAATCATAGGAGATGGAGCACTGACAGGTGGTATGGCATTTGAAGCCTTAAATGATGCAGGATGCAGTAAAACAAACCTAATAGTTATATTAAATGATAATGAAATGAGTATATCTAAAAATGTAGGTGGACTTTCGAATTTCTTAACCAAATTAAGACTTAGAAAAAGCTACAAAAATTCAAATGCGTATGTTAAAAAAATAGTAAAAAAATTACCAGGAAACAGTGGAGATTCTATTATAAACTTTGTAAGAAAAATAAAAAGAGTATTAAAACAATTAATAATACCTAATATGCTATTTGAAGAGTTAGGGTTCACATATTTAGGACCAGTAGATGGACACAACATAGAAAGACTAGAAGATATATTTAACAAAGCACAAACACAAGAAGGACCAGTATTTATACATGTTATTACTAAAAAAGGAAAAGGATATATTCCAGCAGAAACTAACCCAGACAAATACCATAGTACATCAAAATTTGATATTGTTACAGGAGCATCAAAAAAAAGCAAAAGTAAAGACTATTCAAAAGTATTTGGAGAAACTTTAATAAAACTAGCAGAACAAAACGATAAAATTGTTGCAATTACCGCAGCAATGAAAGATGGAACAGGTCTTACAGAATATGAAAAAAAATTTCCTAACAGATTTTTTGATGTTGGAATCGCAGAACAGCATGCTTTAACTATGGCTGCAGGAATGGCAAATGAGGGACTAATACCAGTAGTTCCAATATATTCATCATTTTATCAAAGAGCGTATGACCAAGTAATACATGATATAGCAATGCAAAACTTACCAGTAGTACTATGCATTGACAGAGCTGGGATAGTTGGTAATGATGGAGAAACACATCAAGGAATATTTGATATGTCGTTTTTAAATATTGTTCCAAATTTAAACATAATGGCACCAAAAGATTTTAAAGAATTAGAATTAATGCTCGAATTTGCAACAAAATGTAAAAAGCCAATAGCTATAAGGTACCCTAGAGGCGGAGAAAATTCAAAAGTTGAATTTGAAGAACACAAAAATATTGTGCTAGGAAAAGCTGAAATACTGCAACAAGGAGAAAATATTACAATAATAGCAATTGGAAAAATGGTTTCAAGAGCAATTGAAGTATCAAAAATATTAGAACAAGAAGGAATACAAGCAGAGGTTATAAATGCAAGATTTTTAAAACCATTTGATGAACAAACAATAATAGAATCAATAAAAAAGACAAAAAAAGTAGTTACTATTGAGGACGGAATTATAAAAGGCGGACTAGGAACTACAACTCTAGAAACTATACAAAAAAATAATATAAAAGATATAAAAATAAAGAATTATGGATATCCAGACAAATTTATAAAACATGGAAGTGTGGAAGAAATAGAAAAAATATATAAACTAGATACAGAAAATCTGAGTGCAAATATACAAGACTTCTTAACAATAAATGATTAAATTGCACTTTACAATATTTGTAATAAAAAAGCAAAACGTCACGAATATTTGATAAAAATGTTGTAAAAATAAAACAATAATGATATAATCGTGACAAACATATACAAAAGAAGGAGGAGAAAGCTATGTTAGGAATAATTTCATTTGCAGTAAGTATCATATCTGTTATTATGTCATTCTTTGCAAATATCAGATTAGCATCATTTGCAATTGCAATGCTTGGAATTGTATTAGCTGTTATATCTACATACGATAAAGACACAGTAGAAGCAAAAGAAGAAACAAAAACTAAACAATCAAGAGCATTAGAAGTTGGAGCATTAGTTGTTTCAGCATCAGCAATATTTAGTTACTTTGTATTCACAATACTTGCAGCAATCTAACAAACATAAAAAACTAACTGGATATATTACAGTTAGTTTTTTTTGTGCTTCCAATAATAAAATACTTTTTAAAGAATATATCTTGTAATATACACCTAAAAATGATAGAATTTAAAAGTAAAAATCAAAGGAGGTTCAAACTTTGGAAAAACGAAAAATCTATGAATTACTAACAAAAGAAATTAAAGAAGGTATAGTAAAAATAGATGAACCAATGAAAAAACATACCAACTTTAAAATTGGAGGCAACGCAGACATATTTATTATAGCAAAAAAATTAGAAGAAATAAAATATGTTATAAAATTCTCTGAAGAAAATAGTACACCACTTACTATATTAGGAAATGGAAGCAATGTACTTGTATCAGACAAAGGAATAAGAGGAATTGTATTGCAAATAGCTCTAAAAGAAATAAATATAAAACAAGATAAAAATGTACTAGTTGAAGTAGAGGCTGGAGTAATGTTAGGAGCATTAGCTCAGATTCTACTAAAACAGAGCATTTCAGGCTTTGAATTTGCAGCAGGGATACCAGGAACTATTGGTGGTGCAATACGAATGAATGCAGGTGCATATGGTGGAGAAATGAAAGACATTGTAAAAAATGTAACAATATTAAAAGAAAGTGGAGAAATTGCTACAATAACAAATGAACAATGTGAATTTTCATATCGTCATAGCAGATTTACAAACTCAAAAGAAATTGTTATAAAAGCAACTTTAAACTTACCATATGGAGAGAAAAAAGAAATACAAGCAAAAATGGAAGAATATGCACAAAGCAGAAGAGAAAAGCAACCACTTAACTTGCCATCAGCTGGTAGCACATTTAAAAGAGGGCATGATTTTATTACAGCAAAATTAATTGACGAATGTGGACTTAAAGGGTATACCTCAGGAGATGCACAAGTGTCAACATTACACGCAGGGTTTGTAGTAAACTTAGGAAATGCTACAGCACAAGACGTTTTAAATGTTGTGAATCATGTAAAACAAGTAGTATTAGAACAAACAGGTAAGCAAATAGAACTAGAAATAGAATTATTAGGAGAAGGGATATAAACAATGAAAGGTTTTTTTAAATGGTTTAGTAATAGCAATAAAATGAAAAGATGGATATTACTAGTTTTAATTGGAATTGTATTAGCAGGATATGGAATGGCTAGTATTTTAACAGCAGAGAGACTAGACTTTTGGCCTCTTGCTAAAATTGTAGCATACTTTGTAGTTGGATTCATTTTTGTAATTATGGGTATGATACATATGCAAAAAAGAACTTTAGAACTATTGGTACAAGAAACAGACAACAGAGCAGAAAGTGAAAATAGCAAAGTAAATACATTAATATATAACAAAAAAGTATATGATCAAGGACCTAAAATTGTTGCAATAGGCGGAGGAACAGGACTAAATTCTGTATTAAAAGGATTAAAAAATTATACAGACAATTTAACTGCAATTGTTACTGTATCAGATTATGGCGAAATTATACCAGAATCAAGGAGAGAACTTGGTACTATGCCACTAGATGATATAAAAGAAAGTTTAGTTGCTCTTGCAAAAGATGAGGAAACTATGGAGAGGCTTATGAATAAAACTTTCTATAGAGGCAGATTAACAAACTTATCTTTTGGAGACATATATTTATTAGGAATGAAAGAACTTTATGGAGATTTTGCTAAATCTATTGAACAAACTAAAAATGTATTAAATATTACAGGAAAAGTATTGCCTGTGACTTTAGAACCAATACAAATATGTGCAGAACTAGAAGATGGAACAGTTATAGAAAGCAGAGACAGAATTCCAGATATAGTTAATTCAAAAACAAGCAAAATAAGCCGTATATTTATAAACCCAACAAATTGTAAAGTTGCACCAGGAGTAATAGAGGCAATTGAAGAAGCAGATGCAATTGTTATAGGACCAGGAAGTTTATACACGAATGTTATTCCAAATCTTTTAGTAAATGGAGTAGCAAAAGCAATAAAAGAAAGTAAAGCATTTAAAATATATGTAAGTAACATAATGACAACAACAGGTCAAACAGATAATTATACTTTATCAGATCACATTAAAGCAATAAATGATCATGCAGGTAAAGGAGTTATAAAATACTGTATTTATGATACAGGAGAACTAATACCAGAATATATTAGAAAATATAATATGCAAGGACAAGAACTTGTTCAAATAGATACAGCAAAGGCAAAAGAACAAGACGTATATTTAATGCAAAGAGATTTATCATGTATAGTAGGAGATCGCATTCGTCATAACCCAGATGCGATTGCAGCATCAATTATTCAATTGATTTGTGATGATTTAAAATTTAAAGATATGCAAAATGATACAAAATATGTATTGCTAAACGATAGACTAAAAGAGGCAAAAAAATCTTTAAAAGCCAATAAGAATGACAGCAAAAAGAATGACAATATGAGAAAAACAAAAAAGAAAAAAGAAAGAGGAAAAAGTAAGTTTTTCATAAAATATGCAGAGAGAATAAGTTCAATACAAGAATCTGATATAAAGCTAAAAGAAAAACAAGAAATGGAAAGAAAACGAGAAAACCTAAATAAAAAACAAGAATTTAGAAATAAGAAAAATAGAAATAAAAAAAGAAGAAGATAAACTGAGGGGATACACAAATGAAATATGAAAATTTGGAATTTGAAAAATCACTAAAACAAGACTGGATAATTACAAATGGATTGGGAGGATACAGTAGTTCTAGTATTTTAGGTATAAATACTAGAAAATATCATGGGCTATTAGTAGCACCACTAAATCCACCTGAAAACAGACATTTAATATTATCAAAAGTTGACGAAAGCTTTGAAAGTGGAGGAAAAGAATATATAATTTATTCTAACATAGGAAAAAACTATATTTCAAAAGGTTATCAATATTTAAAATCTTTTGAAAAAGAATATATTCCTATATTCACATATGAAGTTGATGGAGCAATTATAAAAAAATATATCTGTATGGAACATGGCAAAAATACAGTCTGTGTGCTATATAATATAAAAAACAATGAAAAAAGAACTAAATTTAAAATAGCGCCAATTGTGAATTTTAGAGATTTTCATACAACTACACCAAATGCAGAGTTCACTCTGAAGCAAGAAATAAAAGATACAAAAGTAAAATTAACAATAAATAATCAAATGCCAGTATATATGAAATTATCAGAAGGTAAATATATAGAACATATAAATGATACATTTAGAAATATGTATTACTTGGAAGAAGAAAAAAGAGGACAAGAAGCAGAAGAAAACTTATCTGTTCCAGGTGTATTTGAAGTAAAATTAAGAGCAAATGAAGAAAAATTCATCACATTTATTTGTTCCTTAGAAGAAAACATAGATGAGCTAGACGGAAAAAATTTAATTAATAAAGAAATAGTAAGAATAACAAGCGAACTATATGATTCATATTTATTAGAACCAAAAAAAGAATATAGTGTAAAATACAAAATGCTTATAAGAGACTATATTATAGCAACAGACAATTTTATTGCATATAGGCCAGCATTTGCACTGTATACAATAATTGCAGGCTACCCTTGGTTTTTAGATTGGGGTAGAGATGCCTTAATTGCATTTGAAGGAATAACACTAATACCTAGAAGATTCCAAGTTGCAAAAGAAGTATTACTAACATTTGTAAGAGACATAAAATATGGACTAGTTCCAAATGGATATTCAGAATATGATGGTAGACCTTTATACAACAGTGTAGATGCATCACTACTTTTATTTGAACAAGTAAGAAAATATTTAGAATACACGCATGATTATGATTTTTTAAAAAATCAACTATATAATACATTAAAAAGAATAATAGAAGAATACATAAAAGGAATTGATTTAGACGGAAATAACATCCATTTAGATAATGAAGATGGTTTATTATCATCAGGAACTCCACAAACACAAAATACATGGATGGATGCAAAAATTGGAAATATTGTGGTAACACCTAGAAATGGAAAAGCAATAGAAATAAATGCTTTATGGTATAATGCATTAAAAATAATAGCCAATTTTGCTAATCTATATAAAGAAAGAGAACTAGCACAAAAATATGAAGAAATTGCACAAAAATGCAAAGAAAGCTTTATAAAAAAATTCTACAATAAAAAGAGAAAATGCTTTGACGATTTAGTAGGTAATAATTCAATAAGACCAAATCAACTATTTGCAATAGGCTTACACTATCCAGTAGTTGAACCAAATACAGTTGAAGCAAAAACAGCTTTTGCAACAGTCACAAAAAAATTATTAACACCATATGGATTAAAAACACTTGCAAAAGGTGAAAAATGTTATAGAGAAATATATGAAGGTGA
>CAKOVG010000017.1 GCA_934121875.1 uncultured Clostridia bacterium | reverse complement strand
ATAAACAATGAATTTCTAATACTCCTAATAAAAATAACTGGAATAGCATTTTTAACAGAATTTACAGTTAGCATTTGTAAAGATACAGGAGAAACAGCAATAGCCAACAAAGTAGATTTAGGCGGAAAAGTTTTAATCATTTCTATGTCAATACCAATAATAGCAAGCCTTCTAGAAACAATATTAAAACTATTGCCATAAAAAGGAATTAAACAAATGAAAAAAATATTTATCATAACCATTTTGTTTTTAATTTTTATTCCAAGTATTTGCATAGCTACAGAAACAAATAGTCAAGACGTTTTACAGTCACAACAAGAGGAATTAAACATATCAAGCTTTATAAAAGAAGCACAAAAATATACACAAAATACTTTTAAAGATATAAATGTAAATGAATTATTTACTTCAGCAATTACTGGAAAAATAGACAATGATACAATTATAAAAAGCATAGTAAGTTTAGTAGGAAAAGAAGTATTAAACTGTGCTACCGTATTAGGAAGCATACTTGTAATAATTATAATTCATAGCATATTAAAAAGCATTAGTGAAGGATTAGAAAACAAAAATGTTGCCCAAATTACATATTATGTTCAATATATTTTGATAGTTACTTTAATAATGGCAAATTTCTCAGATATTCTTCAAATGGTAAAAACAAGTATTCAAAATCTAGTTGGATTTATGAATAGCTTAGTGCCACTGCTTATTACTTTAATGTTAACTACTGGCAACTTTGCATCAGCCGGAATACTAGAACCAATTATATTATTTATAATAACTTTCATAGGCAACTTTATAACTACTATTTTACTGCCATTTGTACTAATATCAACAGCATTAGCAATTATTTCAAAAGTATCTAGTAGAATTCAAGTAGACAAACTATCAAAGTTCTTTAATTCTGCAGTTGTATGGACATTAGGTGTTGTACTTACATTATTTGTAGGAATAATCTCAGTAGAAGGAAGCCTAAGCAGTACAGTAGATGGAATAACAGCCAAAACTACTAAAGCTGCTGTTTCAAATTTTATACCAGTAGTAGGTAAAATATTAGGCGATGCAGTAGATACTGTAATGGGGTGTAGCAATATATTAAAAAATGCAGTTGGAATAGTTGGAGTAGTGGTAGTAATTGCAATATGTGTTGGACCAATAATTAAACTTGTAATACTAATGGGGCTATATTACTTAGCAGGAGCTGTATGCCAACCAATAGCAGATGAGAAAATAGTAAAACTTTTAGAAGAAATGGGAAAAACCTTTAAAATGCTACTTGCAATTATGTGTAGTGTATCTGTAATGCTAATTGTAGGAACTACTTTGGTACTAAAGATTACTAATAGTGGATTAATGTATAGATAGACACTAGTTGAAAAATAATCATGGGAGAAAAGAAAAAATGAATTGGATAAGTGGTTGGATACAAGGAATTATAATAGCAGTTATAATTGGTACAATTATTGAAATGCTTTTACCAGACGGTAATTGTAAAAAATATGTTAAGGTTGTAATTGGAGTATATATATTGTTTTCAATAGTTTCTCCCGTAATAACCAAAGTTACAGGAAATGAATTTAGAGTATCAGACATATATGACATAAATACATATATAGATGTATCTGCTAAAAACAGTCAGAAAAATATAGAGAATAGCCAACAAAATCAAATTAAACAAGTATATATAACAAACCTGAAAAATGATATGAAACAAAAGATACAAGAAAAAGGATATAGTGTTAAAAGTTTGACTTTAGAAATATCTAATAATGAACAATATACTTTAAAAAAAATATTTGCACAAGTTAGTAAAAAGAAAGATGAAGAAACAAACGAGGTTAAAGGTGTGAATAAAATAAATGTTACAATTAGTAATACTACTGAAGAAAAAGAAGAAAATATAAGTATTTCAAATAAGGAACAAAATGATTTGAAGGCATATTTAAGTGGCATATATAACTTAGAAGAAAAAAACATAAATATAAATTAGGAGGAATAAATATGTTTAATGATAAAATAAAGGAATTAGTTTCAAAATCAGATGATGGAAATAACAAAAAGAAAATTGAAAACTTAGTATTTTTTCTAATTGTACTTATTGTAGTATTAGTTGCTATAAATTTAATTTGGAAGGATAAAAAAGAAGAAACAAAGAGTATAGATAGCAATAAGAAACTTGCTACACAAGAACAAAACATTAAAGAACAAAAGCATGATAACTTAAGTAATCAATTAGAAGAAATACTTCAAAAAATAAATGGAGTAGGAAAAGTAAAGGTTTTAATTACGTATTCACAAACTAGTCAAACACTTCCACTATATAATGAAGACTCATCTCAAAAAGATACTCAAGAACAAGATAAAACTGGTGGAACAAGAAAAGTAGTTGAAACAGACATAAAAAGAGAAGTTATATATCAAGAAACTAATGGAACAAAAACACCTATAACCCAAAGTACTGTGAGCCCTAAAGTTGAGGGAGCAATTATTACAGCACAAGGGGCTACAAATACAAGTATAAAAGCTGATATTATTCAAGCAGTAGAAGCGGTTACAGGTTTGGCATCACATAAAATACAAGTTTTTGCAATGAGTAAAAATTAAGAAAGGATTTGAAATGGTATATATGAAAATTTTAAAAAGAAATCAAATTGTTGTTGCAGTAATAGCACTTATGCTAGTTACAGCAGGATATTTAAATTTTGCAAATCAAAATAAAGAAAGTAATTTAATCCCTACAAGTAGTGTAGCTGATTCAGAACTAATGGCAGGAATAGGCGACGCTCGATTAGTAAGTGCAAATGAAGCTACAGAAAACAAACAAACACAAAATGAAACTGTACAAAACATCATAGAAAATGTTGCTACTAATAATACAGATAACAACACAACTAAAAATACATTAGTACAAGAAGACAGCTATTTTGCTCAATCAAGACTAGACAGAGATAAAATGTATTCTCAAATGTTAGATAATTATCAAAAAATATTAGAAACTAATAATCTAAGCTCAGAAGAAAAGAAAACAGCACAAGAAGAAATAAAAAGAATAAATAATGAAAAAAATTCAATTATGATAGCAGAAAATTTAATAAAAACAAAAGGATTTCAAAATATTATAATATTTGTAAACAATGGAAACGTAACAGGTATAGTAAAAAAAGACAAACTAGATGAAAAAGATATTGCACAAATTCAAAATATTATAACAAGAGAATTAAATGCAAAAACTAATAAGATAAATATAAGTTGCAAAAACTAGAAATATATAACATCAAAAATCAAACAAAAATTTGACAATTGTTGGATAAAAGTGTATAATATAAGTATATTACTTATATAGTAAAAATATTCTAGCATTTTACTATTTTTTATTACACAGGAGGAAAACAGACAATGTATAACCAGAATGAGGCCATTTTAGAAGGAATTGTGGAAAAGGAATTTACATATGTATATTCCAGAACCAAAAAAGCTATTTCTTCTCAGCAGTTTTACGAATGCATATTAAAAATTAAGAGAAAAAGTGAAGGCTACGATTACGTAATTGTCAGAGCAAGCAAACTGCTGTTGGATGGAATTTATTCTATCCAAAAGGGTGAAACCATCAGAGTTGAAGGAATTGTTTTATCTGAAAAGTGTGTTGAAAAAGACGGCAAAGAACATCTCAAAGTTTTTGTCCGGGCAACTCATATGTCAATTCCACAAGAAAAGGGCAAAGCAACAAATATTATCTACCTTGCAGGTAAAATCGCAAAAAAGAAATTACTGAGAATAATACCCAAAACAGAAAAAATCATTATGGAAACCGTCATTGAAAATGAAATACTGCATAAGAAATCACTTATTCCAGTTAATTTCTGGGATAATGATGCAAGAAAAGTTGCATCATATGCAGAAGGGAGTTTAGTTAAGCTGACTGGAAGATTTCAAACCCGCAATTCCACCAATGAATCTCCCTATGGAGAAACAGAGGTAAAAGTGGCATATGAAATTTCGGCAATGAAATTAGGTTTTAAAAAAACAACTTAAGATAATGCTAGAACAGTAGCCAAAAATATGGCTACTGTTTTTTTATGGTGTATAGTAAAAATCAAATATTTTTAAACATTTTTATTGTATTTTTTTGATTTATTGATATAATAGTAGCAATAATAGTTGAAAGGTGGAAAAATTATGATAAAAAGAGTAGCCATTTTAGCAAATGGTGGAGATGTTTCAGGTTTCAATGCAGTTATTAGGGCTATTATAAAAACTGCTGAAAATAGTAATGTAGAATGTTATGGATTTATAGATGGATATAGAGGATTGTTAGAAAATAATTATGTACAATTAGGTACAAGCTCAAAAGGAAATGCTATTGGAATTTTACCAAAAGGTGGTTCTATAATAGGATCTTCCACGAATGCAAACGTGTTTTGCTATCCTGTAAAAGAAAATGGCGAAATTGTATATAAAGACTTGTCAGATAAATGTGTAGAAAATATAAAAAAAGACGAAATAGATTGCCTATTCACATTAGGTGGAGATGGAACACAAAAGTCTGCTAGAGATTTATCATTGAAAGGAATAAATATAATAGGAGTACCAAAAACAATTGACAATGACGTTGCATGTACAGAAATTACATTTGGATATAATACAGCAGTTAGTGTTGCAGCAGAAGCATTAGACAGACTTCATACAACTGCCGACACACATCATAGAATAATGGTATTAGAAGTTATGGGAAGGTATGCAGGGTGGATTGCATTAGAATCAGCAATTGCTGGAGGAGCCGATGTAGCATTAATACCAGAAATACCATATGATATAAATAAAGCAGCACAAAAAATTCTTAATAGAAAAAAACGAGGAAAAGAATTTAGCATAGTTGTTGTTGCAGAAGGAGCAAAACCAATAGATGGAGAAATTAGTGTTAAAAATATACGAGAACGAGGAAATGGTGTAGATAACATTAAACTTGGAGGAGCAGGAGAAAGAGTAGCACAACAACTTCAAGAATTAACTGGACTAGAAGCAAGATGTACAGTTTTAGGATATATGCAAAGAGGTGGAAGCCCAACAGCATTTGATAGAGTGCTTTCTACAAAGTATGGTGCAAAAGCTATGGAACTTGCTTTAGAAGAAAAATTCAATGTGCTAGCAGTTATAAAAGATGGAAAATTAAATAGTGTACCGCTAGAAGACGTGGTTGGAAACAATAAAAAAATAGGTGCAGCATCAGGAAATACACCAGAAAGTAATATTAGAAGAGTAAACTTAGATAATGACTTAGTAAAAACAGCAAGACATATAGGAATAAATTTAGGTGACTAATAAAAAAGGAGTAATGCAAATGGTAGATTTTAAGCAAAAAATAGCAAATGAAATAAGCAAAATAACAAATATATCAGAAGAACAAATTATTGGATATATTGAAATACCAGCGGATGAAAAAATGGGAGATTTTTCTTTTCCTTGTTTTAAATTAGCAAAAGAGTTAAAAAAAGCTCCACAAATGATAGCTCAAGATATAAAAGACAACATAAAATTTGAAAATAGTTTTATGCAAAATATTGATGTAGTAAATGGATACTTAAATTTTTATATAATGCCACAAGAATACGCATCAAATGTATTAACTGAAATTGCAGAAAAACAAGAAGACTATGGAAAAAGTACTGTTGGAAACGGAAAAAATGTGGTAGTTGACTATTCTGCTCCAAACATTGCAAAACCTTTCCATATAGGTCACTTACGTTCAACAGTAATTGGAAATGCTATATACAAAACATATAAACATCTAGGATATAATTGCACAGGTATTAACCACTTAGGAGACTATGGAACACAATTTGGTAAACTAATAGAAGGATATAAAAGATGGGGGGCAGAATACAATATTGAAGCAAACCCAATTGATGAACTTACTAAAATTTACGTTAGAATAAACAACCTATGCAAAGAAGACGAAAGTGTTTTAGAAGAATGTAGAAATAACTTTAAAAAGCTAGAAGATGGAGATCCATACTGTGTAGAACTATGGACTAGATTTAAAGACTTAAGCTTAAAAGAATTTCAAAAAGTATACAAATTACTAAATGTTGAATTTGACTCATGGAATGGAGAAGCCTTTTACTCAGATAAAATGGGAGAAATAGTAGACATTTTAAAGAAAAAAAATCTATTACAACTTTCAGAAGGAGCTATGGTAGTAAATTTAGATGAATATGACATGCCACCATGTATTATAGAAAAAACAAATGGTTCAACTACATATGCTACTCGTGACTTAGCAGCAATTGTATACAGAGCAAGAACATATAACTTTGACAAAGCTATATATGTAACATCTTATGAACAAATATTACACTTTAAACAAGTATTTGAAACAGCTAAACATTTAAACTTAGACGAAAAATATACAAATGGATTAGTTCATGTTCCTTTTGGAATGGTACAATTAAAAACGGGAAAAATGTCAACAAGAGAAGGACATGTGATAAAACTAGAAGATTTATTAAATGAAGCAATTAACAGAGTAACCAAAATTATGGACGAAAAAAATCCAAATTTAGAAAACAAAGCAGAAATTGCAAAAAAAATTGGAGTCGGAGCAGTTATATTTAATGACTTATACAACAGTAGAATTAAGGACGAAATATTTGATTGGGATACAATGCTTAACTTTAATGGAGAAACAGGACCATACATGCAATACATTTATGTTAGAACCAAAAGCCTGTTAGAAAAAGCAGAATATATGCCAAATATAGATGAAATTGACTTTACAAAACTAACAGATGTTCAATCACTAAGAGTATTAAAACTAATATACTCATTTGAAGATATATTAAAACAATCAGCAGAAAAATATGAACCATATGTTATAGCAAGATATTTAATAAAGCTTGCACAAGCATTTAGTAGTTTTTACAATGAAAATAAAATAATTGGAGAAGACAAAACAGTTCAAAATGCTAGGCTATACTTAACATATGCTACAGGATTGGTATTAAAAATAGGAGCAAGTATATTAGGAATTCAAATGCCAGAAAAAATGTAGAATATTGCAATTTTTAAATATTATGATATAATTTAAAAAGAAAAGTGCATAATTATTGCACAAAAAAATAGAAGGGATTAATACAAAAATGAGAAAATATTTTGGTACAGATGGAATCAGAAGAATTGCTAATACAGAATTATCTCCAGAATTAGTTTACAGAGTAGCTAAAGCTGGAGCATATGCATTAGCTAAACATACAAATCATACACCTACAATTTTAATAGGTAGAGATACTAGAATTTCAGGAACATTAATAGAAAGTGCTATGACAGCTGGATTTTTAAGCTATGGAGCAAATGTAAAAAGTTTAGGAGTAATTCCAACACCAGGTGTAGCATACTTAACAAAAAAACTAAAAGCAGATGCAAGTGTCGTTATCTCAGCATCACACAATACATATGAATTTAATGGCGTAAAGTATTTTAGTAACAAAGGAATGAAAATTCCAGATGAAATAGAAGAAGAAATTGAAGAAATGATGGATTCTAACAAATTAAATGATTTTACAGCAGTTAATGAAAAAATTGGAACAGCAGAAGTTAGAACAGACCTTTTAGATGAATATGTATATTTCTTTAGAAAAAACTTTGAAGAAGAATTTGAGAGCTATGACACAAATGACTTTGTAGTTGCAATAGATACTGCAAATGGAGCAACTTCAGTTGCAGCAGAAAAAGTATTCACAGCATTAGGAATAAAACACTACATTATGAACAATACACCTAATGGTGTAAATATCAATGAAAACTGTGGATCAACACACTTAGACATGCTAAAAAAATATGTAGTTGAAAACAATTGCAATTTAGGAATTGCCTATGACGGTGATGGAGATAGATGCTTAGCAATTGACGAAAAAGGAAACGAAATTGATGGAGATAAATTACTAGCTATTATTTCAAACTATATGAAAGAAAAAGGAACATTAAAAAAAGATACAGTAGTTGCCACAGTAATGAGCAACTTAGGTTTGAAAAAATATGCAGAGAATAATAAACTAACTTTAGTTCAAACTAAAGTTGGAGATAGATATGTTTTAGAAGAAATGTTGAAAAATGGTTACAACATAGGTGGAGAACAATCTGGACACATAATTTTCTTAGACTATAACCCAACAGGAGATGGAATATTAACATCATTAATGTTAATTAGAGTTATGCTTGAAAAACAAAAAACAGCATCTGAGCTATGTAATATTATAAAAATGTATCCACAAGTACTAGTTAATGCAAAAATATCAAATGAAAAGAAAAATCAATATAAAGAAGATGCACAAATTCAAAGTGAAATAGAAAAACTAGAAAAAGAATTTGCAGGAAACGGAAGAGTACTAATCAGACCTTCAGGAACAGAGCCATTAATTCGTGTAATGATAGAAGGAGAAAATCAAACATATATTCAAGAAAAAGCAGAGACACTAGTTAAACTAATTGAAGAAAAATTAAAATAAAATGTACAAAGGAGGAATTAAAATGCCATTTATTAATTTTACACAACCATTTGCAATTATTGTAGGAGTAATATTATTTGTTTTAGTGCTTTATTTGGCAAAAGAAAATAAAAAAGCATGGATTACAGGTTTAATGCTATTTGCTTTTCTAGCTTTATTAGTTGCACATACAGTAGAATTTGCAGCAATACCAAATCAAACTGAAGAAACATACAAAGCAATAGTAACTTCTGCAACAATTGACTTAATATTTGTATTTCTATCATTTATTTCATATTTATGGATAGACGATATAGAAGTAAAAGAAGGAAAGAAAAAAAGCATTGATAACAGTTTAGATTGGTTTTGGAATAAAGTTTAAACAAATGTATTTTATAAATATTATGAAACATTGTTATTAAATAGAAAGGAAGATGTCAAACTATGCAAAAATTTTATATAACAACACCTATTTATTACCCAAGTGGAAAATTTCATATAGGAACAGCATATACTACAACTCTAGCAAATACTATAAAAAAATATAAACAAGCTAGAGGCTTTGATGTATATTTACTTACAGGAATGGATGAACATGGCCAAAAAATTCAAAAAGTAGCAGAAACTGCTAACAAAACCCCACAAGAACATGTAGATCAAATGGCAGAAGAAGCCAAAAAATTATGGAGTTTAATGGAAATAGAATATGATGATTTTATTCGTACTACTCAAGAAAGACATACAAAGGCAGTAGAAGAGATTTTTGATAGACTAATGGAACAAGGAGATATATATAAATCAGAATATGAAGGATGGTACTGTATGCCTTGTGAAACATATTTTACAGAAACTCAACTAATAGACGGAAAATGTCCAGATTGTGGTAGAGAAGTAAAAAAAATGAAAGAAGAATCATATTTCTTTAATATGAAAAAATATGCAGACAGACTTATAAAATTTTACAATGAAAACCCAGAATTTATATTACCAGAATCAAGAAAAAATGAATTATTTAATAATTTCTTAAAACCAGGACTAGAAGATTTATGTGTAAGTCGTACAAGCTTTGATTGGGGAGTAAAAGTAAAAAAAGACCCAAAACATGTAATATATGTATGGTTAGATGCGTTAACTAACTATATTACAGCACTTGGATATTTATCAGATGATGACAGCCTAATGAAAAAATATTGGCCAGCTGATTTACATTTAGTTGGTAAAGATATTATTCGTTTTCATGGAATATATTGGCCAATTTTCTTAATGGCATTAGATCTACCATTACCAAAGCAAATATATGCACATGGATTTATAATGATGAAAGACGGTAAAATGTCTAAATCTAAAGGAAATGTTATATATCCAGAACCACTTATTGAACGCTATGGGCTAGATGCATTCAAATATTTTATTTTAAGAGAAATGTCATTCAGCCAAGATGGAACATTTACACCAGAAGGGTTTGTAGAAAGATTCAATTTTGATTTATGCAATGATTTAGGAAATCTTTTAAATAGAACAATAGGAATGTTAAATAAGTATTTTGATGGTGAAATATCTACATATCCAACAAACATATCTAAATTGGATAAAGAAGTAGAAAAATATTCAGATGGAGTAATTACACAAGTTGAAGAATATTTTGACACATATCATATTAGTAATGCAATTGCAGAAACATGGAACTTAGTTTCACGAACAAACAAATACATTGACGAAACTGCACCATGGACATTATTTAAAGAAGAAAAAACAGAAGAACTAAAATCTGTAATGTATCATTTAGTAGAAAACCTACGCAGAATAGCTATACTAATAAAACCATATATGTCACATACTGCTGAAAAAATATTAAAACAACTTAACATTCCAGAAGAATTACAAACTTGGGAAAGTTTGAAAGAATATGATAAATTAGTAAACATTAAAGTTACAGATAAACCTGAAGTTTTATTTGCAAGATTAGAAACAGAAAGCGAAATAGAAACTATTAAAGGAATGATGAAATGAAAGAAATTATTGTTATAAATGGAAGTGGTGGAGTTGGAAAAGATACTTTTGTACAATTTTGTGGTGAATATATTCCTATAATGAATATATCTTCTGTAGATAAAGTAAAAGAAGCAGCAAAAGTTCTTACAGGATGGAATGGAGAAAAGGATGAAAAGTCTAGAAAATTTTTAGCAGATTTAAAAGAACTTGGAATTAAATACAATGATGCTCCATTTAAATATATTTCTAATATGGCAGAAGAATTTAAAAAATCAAATAAACAAATAATGTTTATTCATATTAGAGAATGCGAAGAAATTGAGAAATGCAAAAAATATTTAAATACAAAAACTTTACTTATTACCAACAAACATGTTGCAGCAATAAATACTAATGTTGCTGACAAAAATGTAAACAACTACAAATATGACTATCATATAAACAATGACGGAACACTAAAAGAACTAAAACAAAAAGCAAAAGAGTTTGTAGACAAATTAAATTAGAACATAGAAACACCATTTTTCATACTATATGAAAAATGGTGTTTCTTAAATAATCTTTATGGAAAAAAATAGAAAACATATTGACTAATTTTACAAGAATGTATATAATAGTTTCGAAAACTAGATAATATAGTTTAAATAATGGTTGAAGAAAGGATTTAACGAATATGGATATAAAATATTATGACGTTCAAAAAGTAGAAACTATTAAACAAATGCTTGAAATGGCAGTAGAACAAGCCGGAGATAAAATTGCTTTCAAATACAAAGAAGGTAAAGACAAAGTTATAGAAGTAACATATAAAGAATTTCAAGAGGACACATTTGAATTGGGAACAGCGTTAAATTCTATAAATATGGCAGACAAACATATAGCAGTAATAGGAGACAATTGTTACAAATATGTTACTGTATATTTAACAGTATTAAAAAGCAAAGGCGTAATTGTACCAATTGACAAAGAATTACCAGTATATGATATTATAAATGTATTAAATGACAGCGAAAGCGAAGTATTATTCTATGCAAAAAAATATGAAAAAGACATTGAAGAAATTGCAGCAAAAGCACCAAATGTAAAATACTTTATAGGATTTGACACAGAAAAATCAAAAGAAAACAAATTATCATACAATGAATTTAAATCAGAAGGAAAAAAACTTTACGAAGGTGGAGATAAAACATACACTGAAATGGTACCAGATCATAATAACCTAAAGATGCTTGTTTATACATCTGGAACAACAGGAATGGCAAAAGGTGTAATGCTATCAGAACACAACCTAATTAGTATAGTATATTATGGCTTAAGGGTGTCAAAGTTATATAGTACATGTCTATCAGTGTTACCATGGCACCATACATATGAAGCAGTTGCTGGAATTTTAGTATCATTACACCATCATTCAACAATATGCATAAATGATAGTTTAAAAGCAGTACTAAAAAACTTACAACTATACAAACCAGATTATATATATGTAGTACCAGCATTTGTTGAATTATTTTATAAAAAAATATGGTCAAATGCTAAAGAAAGTCATAAAGATAAAATACTAAAAATAATGATGACTGTAAGCAATGGACTAAGAAAAATAGGAATAGACTTAAGAAAAAAATTATTCAAATCAATTCATGATGCATTTGGAGGAAACCTAAGAAAAATAGTAACAGGAGGAGCTGCTGTAAGACCTGAATTAGGAAAGTTCTTTGACACAATAGGAATAGACTTAATAAATGGATATGGAATAACAGAATGTTCTCCATTAGTTAGTGTAAATATGGACTCTTGCAATGATTGCTCAACTGTAGGTTTTCCATTAGAATGTGTAGAAATAAAACTTGAAGATGTAACACCAGAAGGAGACGGAGAAATTTGCGTAAAAGGCGACATAGTTATGCTTGGATACTATAAACAACCAGAAAAAACTGCAGAAGTATTACAAGATGGATGGTTTAGAACAGGAGATTATGGTAGATTAAACGATAAAGGACAATTAATAATTACAGGAAGAAAGAAAAACTTAATAGTTTTAGACAATGGAAAAAATGTATTCCCAGAAGAAATAGAAAACTATATTATGAGAATCCCATATGTTCAAGAAGTAGTTGTATCAGGAGTTAAAGACGAAAGTGGAAGAGAAGTTGCTTTATGTGCAGAAGTATTCTTAAATGAAGAAAAGCTAAAAGAATTAAATATACAAGATAAAGAACAAAGCTTGAAAAAAGATATTACAAAAGAATGCGATGTATTACCAGTATACAAAAGAATAGGAAAAATAGTTATTAGAGATAAAGAATTTAATAAAACAACAACTAATAAAATTAAGAGATAACATAAAAAATAATTGCCATTTGGCAATTATTTTTCAAACTATATAATAAAGAAGGGAAAAATTGTGGAACAAGAAATTTACAAAGAAAAAGAAATAGCTAATTTTCATATTCCAAGATGGGAAGAACTCCCTAATATAGATTTGTATGTAGATCAAGTAATATGTTTTTTAGATAATGCCTTATCAAATTATGTAAGCAAAGAAAAAGAAGGACATGTTATAACTAAAAGCATGATAAACAACTATGTAAAACATGATGTTATAAAACCAGCAATAAACAAAAAATATAATAAAGAACATATTGCTAATTTATTTGTTATATGTATTTTAAAACCATTATATAGCATAAACGATATTTCTACTATGATAAAATCATCTACTAAAACTATGCCAATGCAATTAATTTATAATAGCTTTTGCAAACAGTTAGAAGATGCTATTAGTGCAATATTTGCAGGAAAAGAGTACATACCTGAACAAGACGAAACCTTTGACAGATATGTACTAAAAAGAGTGGTATATTCATTTGCTAACAAATTGTATACAGATAAAATATATTTAAATAAATTTTAAGACAGACCAAAATTTAATAATTTTGGTTCTTTTTTATTGTATTAAAATTATTTGAAATTTCTATTAAAAACCATTGACAATTGAATATACATTCAACTATAATATATTCAAAGTTGAGTAAGTATTCAACTTTGCTTGCATATAATAATAACTAAGGAGGAAATAGTATGTCTAGAAACGAATTCATTTGTGATTGTAATGCAATACATCAAGAAGTAGTAGAAAGTACTAAAAAACAAATGCTAAATGATGAGGATTTGTTTAACAATTTAGCAGAGTTTTTTAAAATATTAGGAGATACCACTAGAGTAAAAATATTATCAGCTTTAGATAAGAATAAAATGTGTGTATGTGACATTGCAAATGTTTTAAGTATGAGTAAATCTTCAATTTCACATCAATTAGGAACATTAAGAAGAAGTGGAATTGTAAAATGTAAAAGAGTAGGTAAAGAAGTATTTTATATGCTTGATGATGAACATGTAAAGAAAGTATTTGAGATTGGTGCAGAGCATATTGAACACAGAATATAGTGTTTTATAAAAAGGAGATTATATTATGAAAAAAGAGATTATAAAGATTTTAACATCATTAGTATTATTTTTAATAGCATTACTAGTGCCAATTGATAATCAAATAATAAAGATTGCTATATACGTAATTGCATATTTAGTAGTTGGATTTGAAGTTTTAAAAGAAGCAATAGAAAACATTCTTAAAGGAGAGGTATTTGACGAAAACTTTTTAATGGCAATAGCTACAATAGGTGCTTTTGCTATTGGTGAATATCCAGAAGCTGTTACTGTAATGTTACTTTATCAAGTGGGAGAAACATTCCAAGATTATGCAGTTGATAACTCTAAAAAATCAATAGAGAATTTAATGAATATTAGACCAGATTTTGCAAATGTTTTAAGAGAAAATGCTGAGATAAAAGTTAACCCAGAAGAGGTGAAAGTCGGAGAAATAATTATTGTAAAACCTGGTGAGAAAATACCTCTTGATGGAAAGATTATAGAAGGAGAGTCAATGCTAGATACAACAGCATTAACAGGAGAATCAGTTCCAAGAAAAGCAAACACAGGAGATAATGTTTTTAGTGGATGTATAAACCAAACTGGGCTATTAAAAATTCAAGTAACTAAAGAATTCGAAGAATCAACTGTTAGTAAAATACTAAACCTAGTTGAAAATGCAGAAGACAAAAAATCTAAATCTGAAAACTTTATCACTAAATTTGCAAAATATTATACACCTGTAGTTGTAATATTAGCACTAATTATAGCTATTGTACCACCAATTATTATAAAACAAGCAATCTTCACAGAATGGCTATATAGAGCATTATCGTTTTTAGTTGTATCATGCCCATGTGCACTAGTTATATCAATACCTTTAAGCTTTTTTGCGGGAATTGGTGGAGCATCTAAAATAGGAGTTTTAATCAAAGGGGGAAACTATTTAGAAGCTTTAGCAAATGTTAATACAGTTGTTTTTGACAAAACAGGAACACTTACAAAAGGTGTATTTGAAGTTCAAAAAGTAGAAGAAGTGGGAGCATCTAAAAAAGATATTATAAAATATTCGGCTTATGCAGAAAATTATTCAAATCATCCAATTGCAACATCAATAAAAAAAGCATATAATGAAAAAATAGATGAAAAATTAATTTCAAATATAAACGAAATATCAGGAAAAGGAATAAGCGTAAAAATTGAAAATAAGCAAGTATTAGTTGGAAATGAAAAACTAATGCAAGAAAGTAATATTGAATATACAAAATGTAATGAAATAGGTACTGTTGTATATGTGGCAATTGAAAATAAATATGCTGGTTATATACTTATATCAGACGAAATAAAAGAAGACTCATTTAAAGCAATAAAAGAATTAAAAGATAATAAAAAACAGATAATAATGCTTACAGGTGACAAAAAAGAGGTAGGAGAAGATGTTGCTAAAAAATTAGGAATAAACAAAGTATATACTGAATTATTACCAGATGGAAAAGTAAAAAAAGTAGAAGAAATTATAAAACAAAATAATGGAATACTTGCATTTGTTGGAGATGGCATAAATGATGCACCAGCACTTGCATTATCAGATATAGGAATAGCAATGGGAGGTCTTGGAAGTGATGCAGCAATAGAAGCAGCAGATATAGTAATAATGACAGATGAACCATCTAAAATAAATAAGGCCATTAAGATTTCTAAAAAAGCAATGCAAATTGTTAAACAAAATATTGTATTTTCAATTTCAATTAAAGCATTAGTACTAATTTTAAGTGCAGTAGGAATTGCCACAATGTGGGAAGCTGTTTTTGCAGATGTTGGCGTTTCAGTAATTGCAGTATTAAATGCTATTAGAATATTAAAAAAATAATTAAAAACGGGAAGAGTAAACTCTTCCCATTTTTAATTATATTACATAAAAGAATATACAAAAGAATTGCAGAACACTTGCAATTATACAAGCAATGTGAAACACAGAATGCATCCATTTATGTTTTTTACCAAGTCCATAAAATATGGCACCCACAGTATAAACAATTCCACCAGCTATTAATAAAGCAAATCCTTTAATAGTTAGTAATTCTATAATTACATTTATTTTAAATATAATACACCAACCAAGTAATATATAGCATATCATAGAAAAAACTTTATATCTTTTTAAATCTATTGAATTAAGCACAATTCCTAATAAAGCTAATCCCCATACAATTCCAAACAATGTCCAACCAGTAGCTGTATTATATTCTCTTAAAGTACACAAAGCAAATGGTGTATAAGTTCCAGCTATAAGAATAAATATAGAACAATGGTCAATTATTTGAAAAACCTTTTTTGCAGTACAATCAGGCTTTAAACCATGATATATACTAGACATTGTATATAGCAAAATCATTGAAGCTCCATAAATAGAAGTTGAAACTACACCATAAACATTCTTATGTAGTGCTGAAAACACAACACATAAAGCTAAAGCAGTAATACCAAGTGCACCACCTACAATATGTGATACCATATTAAAAATTTCTTCACCTTTTGTATATGTTGGCAATACTCTGTCAGCTAATTTTACCCTATGCATATTATTCCTCCAATTCAAGTACTTTTTTCAACTCTTCATTTCTCTTTGTTTTATTTGTAGTAGTTTTAATCAAAGGTTCTTTTGTTAAAACAAGATGTTTTATATACTTGTACATAGGAAGAGTTTTATTTATTTCTTTAATTTCATTCCAAATAATTTCTTTTAGTTCTTGCTCAGTTGCATTAGGGTATTTAGAATTAGTAACATTTTCGTTATATACTACCTCAACCGAAACTTTAACATCATTACTATCTTGAACATCTGGAAGACCATAAACAAAACATTCTTCAACTTCATCTAATCTATTAATTAAAATTTCTAATTCCTCAGGAAATACCTTTTTACCATTTTTTAAAACAATCAAATCTTTTTGTCTACCAGTAATAAATAGGTAACCATCATCATCTATATAGCCTAAATCCCCAGTATGAAACCAACCATCTTTTAATACTTCATTTGTTTGTTCTTCATTTTTATAATATCCAAGCATAACATTTGGACCTTTAGCAATTATTTCGCCAATACCATTTGCATCTTTATTATCAATTTTTACTTCAATACTAGCCATAGGTATTCCAACAGAACCAGACCTTACACAAGTATCATTTTCAGCAGATATAACAGGTGAAGTTTCAGTTAGCCCATAACCTTGAACCAAATGAATACCAATATTATTAAACCAAGTTGCTACTTGTTTATCAAGTGGAGCACCACCTGATATAATAAATCTCATATTACCACCAAGAGCATCAAAAAGTTGTTTAAAAACTTTTTTTCTTATATCAATATTAAATTTTAATAAAAAGTTACTTAATTTAATCATAAAGTTTACAAGTCCAGCTTTACCTTGCTTTTTAACCTCTTTCATAATTGTAGAATACATTTTATCAATTAAAATTGGAACTCCCACAAAAACCGATACTTTGTATTCTTTCAAGTTTTGCTGAATGTATTTCAAACCATCTGGAAAAACATTTTTTACACCAGATGCCAGCATTACAAGCATACCAGTTGAACCAAAAATATGATGATATGGCAAAAATGCAATATTTACATCAGTACTATAAAAGGTTTCAACTAATTGCATATCATATATATTTGTTGCAATTCCATTTTGGTTAAGCATAACAGCTTTAGACTTAGAAGTTGTACCAGATGTAAACAATAAAATACTCATAGAGTAAGAATCTATTTTACAATTTATATATTCAGAATAGCCAGCTTCAATAGCTTTTTTTCCATCTTCAATTAAATCATAAAAATATAAAAATCCTGGTATCTTAGAAAAACAAATAAAATGTTTTATATTTGTCTTTCCGGCATTTTTTATTTCTTCCATAATATCTTTTAACTTTTCGTCAAAAACTATACACTCAGCTTCACTTCTAATTAAAGAATCCTCAAGTTCACCAATTTGTAACCCTTTATCTAAAGGTACAGAAACAATTCCACCAAGTAGATTACTCAAATGAGCAACAGCCCATTCATAACAGTTATGTCCAACAACAGCAGAACGTTTACCTTGCAAACCAAGTTTATATAAAGAAGTACCAAAACAATTAATATCTTCTAATAAATTAGTATAAGTATGGTTTACATATTCAACTTCTTTACCGTTCTTTATTTTTGTTGTAAATGCTATTTCCTCAGCATAAGTATTTGCAGAATGATATAGCAAATCTTTAATATTATCAAATTTTATAATAGTTTGTTCCTTTTTCATTTGCACTCTCCTATAAATAATTTACTAAACTATAATATGTAGTTTCAAAAACTATTATACATTAAAGAAACAAATAGGTCAAGACCTTTGGTAATGTAAAATATATTGAATAAAATTTTACCAAACTCTTATTAAAGCTTACTTGACAATAACAATAAATAATGTATATAATTAAATAAATTTGAATAAAGAAAGAGGGAAACGTATGAAGAAAAATTTAAAAAACACAAAAGGTATTACATTAATAGCATTAGTTATTACAATTGTAGTATTGCTAATATTAGCAGGAGTGAGTATAAATGCAATATTTAACGATAACGGAATAATTAAAAAGGCTCAAGAAGCCCAAAACAAAATGGACCAAGCAAAAGAGAATGATTTAAGAGAAATAAATGAGTTAAATAATTACCTAAATGAAATAATGAAAAATACAGAAACAGGAGGAAATACAAGTGGTGGAGACACGCCTACTCCAACAGTAGAGTGGACTCAAAATAAAACAAAAGTAACAAATGGAACAACAGAATACACAGTAGGAGATGATTATACTTATGATTGTGGAGTATCAAGTTATACAGGAGGATGGAAAATATTAGGAGCAGAAAATGGCAAATTACTAGTAATGTCAACAAAAGATATAGGAACATTAAAATTAGAAGGAAAAGCAGGATATAACACAGGAGTAACACAATTAGATAATATGTGTAAACCATATGGAACAAATGCAAGAAGTATAAAAGTAGAAGATATAAATAGAGTAACAGGATATGATCCAAATAAACCAGTAGACGGAAAAAAATATGCTCAAGGACAAATGTATGAATATGGAAATAAAGTAACATATACATCAAGTGGAAGTACAGGAACAAATGGACAAACATATAATAGAGGTTTATACAACGGTAAATATGAACATCCAGATGGAAGAGCAATAGGCTCAAATGGAGTAACATCAATAACAGAAACAAGTAATTGGTACTATTATTATGCAGATACATTAACAGAAAATAGTTCTGGAACAACAGTAGGAATAGCAAAAACAACACCTGCATACAAGTTATTATTTAGAAATGCAAAAGATACATCAAACTGTAGCTACTGGCTTGCGTCTTCGGACGTACTTGCGGACACTAACAATTCGCTCTTTGGTTTGCGCTCTGTGGACTCTATCGGCTACGTGGGCGGCTGCACCTTGTGGTTCTCTGACGTCCGCACTAACGGCACCAGCTATGGGGTGCGCGCGGTAGTTTCTCTATAACCCAACCACACCATACAAAAGACAAATTCAAATAAATTTGAAAAATTAAAAATATAAGACAGTAGGTAATATGTTTATAAAATTCATATTAAATAAACCTTATAAACATATTATACGAGGAGAAGGAAAAAATGAAAAAGAAATCAAAGTTACAAAAGCAAAATGGTATTACATTAATAGCCCTAGTAATTACCATAGTAGTACTACTAATCTTAGCAGGAGTAAGTATCAACACACTATTTAGCGATAAAGGAATAATAAAAAAAGCACAAGGAAGTAAAGAACAAGCAGAAATAGGAAAAATGAGAGAAAAGTTAGAGCTGGCAAAAGTGCCAGTATATGTAGATGGAAATGGAACTTATAAAGTACAAGACTACTGGAATAGAATAGAAAGTGAAGGAATAATAATAGATAAAAACATGGATGTAATAGACAATAAAGATGGAACATATGAAGTGACAACAACACCAGGCTATGTATTTGAAATAACAGCAAAACCAAATAAAGAAATAGCAGAAAATATAATAATAGGAAATTATATAGGAAAAAGCGAGAACTTAAGTATAGGAATTAGAGCAGTAAATGTAACAACAAACAGTATAGAAATAGAAGTAGTAAGAGCAGAAGGAATAAATAATTTTAAATACTCAATAAAAAAACAAGGAGAAGAATACAGAGTTACAGAAGAAAAAAGTGAAAAAACGTATGAATTTAATGGACTAATACAAGGAGAAATATACATAGTAAAAGTAGAAACAACAAAAAATGGAGAAAAGCAAGAAGCAGAAAGAACAATACAAGTAAGAGAAATACCAACAACGATAAATGGAAATATAAAGTGGAAAGAAAATAGACAAGCAGAAGTAAAAATATACACAAATGAAACAGGATACCAACTAGAATGGCAAAAAGGAGGAATTTTAGAAGAAAGTTGGACAAGAGAAGGGGCAGGAATAAAAGAAAAAACAATAACAGGACTAAAAAATGGAGACATAATATATGCGAGACTATATAATGGAGTGATTAGTGGAAAATATGTCGATATAAAAATAATAGATGAAATAAAACCATGTAAATTTAATATAGATGTAACAGATATTACAAATACAGGAGTTACAATTACAAGAGATGATTCAATAGATAAACAATCTGGAATTCAAAAATATGTATTTTATATTGGAGATAGAAAAGTTTATGAAGGAATGGATAATACATTTAAAGTAAATGATTTAGAGCAAGGAGTAGTATATAAAAATATATATGTTGTAGCATATGATAATGCAGGAAATTATGTGGAATGTAATGAAAGAAAAAGTATTAAGACAAAAAAAATAGTCCATGAATGGAAAAAATATTCTGCTAATATTCAAACTGAATATAAAAGTGTTTTAGTAAATAGTCGTAGCCAATATGGGCATACTATATCAGGATATTCGGATATGCACTTTGATAAAACTACAGGTAAATATTCTTATTCACGGAAGCAGTACTGTTAATTGGGGAAAGGACAATAGTCCAAGATCTTGTTGGAGCGGTTCTGAAACTAGTGCGATTTGTTATTCGAAAGGAGGTAGTTATTGTAATATGATTTTATCTTTTTACGAAGTAAAAAAAGAAGAAACTAAATCTTGTGGAAATATTTATTATGGAATTATAAGTAATCTAAATAAAGATGCTTTCCCAATTAATGGAGAAGATGGAGGATATTGGTATATATATTCTGGTCAGCATGTTGAATAAAGAAAGTAGTTGCAGTTTCAATAGTATTAACTTTAATAATAATAGTTGTAATATCTATATCAAAGTTTTTTAAAAAAAGAAAGTAAAGTTGTTACAAGAGAATATTTTGTTACATATTTAGAAGACAAATGGGAAGTGATAGATTCTAAAAAAGAAATAGATAAATTTTCATATAAAGATGCAGAAATATCATTATATGCAAGAAAATATATTAAAAATGTTGTAGGAACAATCATATGATATAAAAAAGAGAAATTATAACAAAAGCCATAACTAATGATGAGGTAATGACTCGATTCTCTAATTTACACTTAGGAAAATACATTGTTAAAGAAAAATGGACACCAATAGATTATGAAGTAGCAGTTGATTTTACATTTTCTATTACATATGATAAACAAGTAATAAAAAAAGATAGTACAATAGAGTTTACTTTTGAAAAAATAGAAGTTCCTAAAACAGAAGCTGAAAGCAAAATTAAACTATTTGATGGAACAGAATCATATTATCTTTATTAGGAATTACTTATATAGTTATTTGCAATCATAACAAGAAAAAACAAAAATAGTTAATTTAAGAGAGGGGTTAATATAATAATATAAAATTAATCTCTCTTTTTCTGTTTACACATAAGATAATAAGTTAAATGATATAATATAATCTTCTTAAATAGTGATTGGGGAAGGTAAATTATAATGTTTAAAAAAAGAACAAACTATGAATAAAAATAATAGTACAAAAATAGTAAAACATTGTATATAAACATATATTAACAATATGAAAAATATTAACCATTAATTAAATTCACTTCTAAAAAATAAAAGTAATATATAAAATATACCTAAATATTAAAAAAAAATTAAATAAAAATAGTGTATAAGGGTAATATGTATACAAAAGAAAATGGAGGTATAAAAAATAATGAAATTAAAAACAGAAAAATCAAAATCAAACGAAAAACGAACAACACTAAAAAAGCAAAATGGTATTACATTAATAGCACTGGTTATTACAATAGTAGTGCTACTAATCTTAGCAGGAGTGAGCATCAACACACTATTTAGTGACAACGGAATAATTAAATCAGCATCAAAATCAGGAACAAACTTTAAAATGCAAGCAGT
>CAKOVG010000016.1 GCA_934121875.1 uncultured Clostridia bacterium | reverse complement strand
ATTATCCTCCTATGAAATTATTTTAACACAAAAAATGAAAGCAGACTTTTTGTGTCTACTTTCATTTTACCACTTCACTCACAGCCGAGTTTTTTATTATTCTGCATCTGGTTCTGGTGCGCCAACTGGGCAAACACCTTCGCAAGTTCCACATGATATACACATATCTTTGTTTATTGCATATTTATCTTCGCCTTGTGAAATACAAGATACTGGGCAACTTGCAGCACATGCTCCACAACTAATACATTTATCTGTAATTTTGTATGCCATTTATTTCACCACCTCTCGTTTTTATATTTCTTGTTAAATATCATCATCTGATTTTGCTTGTTCATCTAGTTTCTCTAATTTTTCTAATTCCTCTAGCTCTTTAGCATGTTCATTTTCTTCTGGATCTATTTCTTCTCTTCCAACATTTTTTATTATCTTAACTTCTGATGCTGGATACCTTTTATAGAAACTTTCTTCTCCATCTTTAAATTTTACTCGAATTGTTTCTCTTAAAGTTTGTATTGAGTCAACTGTTCCTTCTCCATCTTCTGTCTTTACAATTGCTCCAATCTTTGGAAGCCTTTTTAGTTTATCTTCATATACGTTTTGCTCATATTTTAAGCAACACATAAGTCTCCCACAATTTCCTGATATTTTAGATGGGTTTAATGAAACATTTTGCTCTTTTGCCATTTTTATAGATACTGCTTCAAAATTATCTAAAAATGAACAACAGCAAAGTTCTCTACCACACACACCATTGCCACCTATTTTTCTAACTTCATCTCTTACTCCAATTTGCCTTAATTCTATTCTTGTTCTAAAAACGGCTGCTAGTTCTTTTACTAACTCTCTAAAGTCAACTCTTCCATTTGCTGTAAAGAAAAATATAATTTTACTATTGTCAAATTTATATTCAACTTCAGTTAAATTCATGTCTAACTTATATTTTTTTATTTTTTCTTGAGCAATTTTAAAAGCCTCTTTTTCCTTTTCTCTATTTGCTTCATCAATTTGTATGTCCTTTGGTGTTGCTATACGAATTACCTTTTTTAAAGGTGCTGTTAAACTAGATTCTTCTATTTCTCTAACACCTGTAGTAACATCTCCAATTTCTTGTCCTTGGCTAGTTTCTACTATTACTTTTTGACCTTTTTCTATATTTAATTTATCCGGATCAAAAAAATATACTTTTCCTGGTTTTCTAAATCTAACCCCTACTATCTTTTTCAATTAACTTCCTCCCATAGTTTTAGTAATAAGTTATCAATTGACATATCATAATTAGCATTTGCTAATATTCTTTGTTTTGTCTGTTCTATAAATTGTATTCCATTTATATAATTTGCTTTATACTTATTTTTTATAGCATTATATATAACTATTTCCATATAATCTAGCAAATCTATAATTTCATCCTTGTTTGAATATAGTACGTTTGCTTTGCTCCAAATTTGTGTTATATTTTGCTTATCTAATATGCTTACTAGCTGTTCTATTTGCATATATTGTTCTTTTGAGTCATTTATTTTCAGCGCCTTGCCAATACTGCCCTCACAATGTTTTAACATATTTTCTGTAATATCTGAATCTATGCTATTTTGTTTTAAATAGTTTATTATTTTTTCCTCTGGTATTGGTTCAAAATATAGTTTCATACATCTTGATTTTATTGTTGTTAATAACTTGCTTTCATTTGAAGTTGTTAAAATAATAACTACATATTCTGGTGGTTCTTCTAAAGTTTTAAGCAAACTATTTGCAGCTTCTCTAGTCATTGTTTCTGCTTGTGATATTAAATATACTTTTTTACTTGAAGTTACAGGTTTTTCTTGTGCTTTTTCTTGTAAAAATCTTACTTGCTCTATTTTTATAGTTTTTCCATCTTCTGGTGCTATTTGTAAAAAGTCTGGATGGCTTTCTCCATTAAATTCTAAGCAAGATTTACATTGATTACAAGGTTTGTTTGTTTCGTTACTGCATAATATCATTTTTGCAAATTCTTTTGCAAATAAGTTTTTTCCTATTCCTTCTTGTCCTACAAACATATAGCTATGTAGTACATTGTTGTTTTTTACCGTTGTTTCAAGTATTTGTTTTATTTTTTCATTTCCTATTAAATTTTCAAAAGACATTTTTATACCTTTCCAAATAAATTTAATGGCCAAAATCTAATCCAAACTTTACTTTCTATTTTTTCTATAGGTATACATCCAAAAGCTCTACAGTCTGTAGACTGTGCTCTGTTGTCTCCCATAGCAAAAACATGTCCCTCTGGTACTGTAAAATCACTAAAATAGTTGAAGTCTTTATCTTCTACTGTTGTTACCACATCTGGTTGTAAATATTCTTCTTTTAATTCTTCACCATTTATATATACTTTACCATTTTCAATTTTTACATGTTCTCCAGGTAGTGCAATTACTCTTTTTATATAACTTTCTTTGCCTATTTCTAGTACATAATATATAAATTTTTCTATCCAAAGATATCCTTCTTTGCTGTCATATTTGGCTACTGGATTTGCCATATCAACCCAATAAGAATTTATATAAGTTATTTGAGATGGTGCTTCAAATGTAATTATTTCTCCTCTTTTAGGCATTTCTTTAGTTGTTCTCATCCACCTATTTAGTATTAATCTTTGTCCTGGCATTAGAGTTGGTTTCATTGAAACTTGACTTACTATTGTTGGTGTTCCTACAAAATATTTAATTGTTATTGCTAATGTAAACGCAATTACAATACAAAAGATCCACTCTAATATATCTCGAGTTTTGTCACTGATTTTCATTATGTTTTTACCTTCCTTCTATTTTTTATAAACTGGTATTCTAATTACAACTTCTGTACCTTTACCTATTTCACTTTTTATGTCAATACTTCCATTGTTTTGTTCTAGAATTTCTTTTGCTATTGGAAGTCCTAAGCCTGTTCCTCCAAATTCTCTTGACCTTGCTTTATCTACTCTATAAAATCTTTCAAATATTCTTGCTAAATCTGTTTCTGGAATTCCAATTCCATTATCTATAACTTTAATATAGGCATCATTGTATACAAATCCTACATATACTTTGATTACGCCGTTTTCTGGAGTGTATTTTATTGCATTAGATATTATATTTAGTATAACTCTTTCAATTCCATATTTATCTGCATTTACTGGTGGTACATTTGCTGTTACAAAACACTCTACATTATGATTTTTCTTTTCTATTTCAAATTTTAGCTTGTCAATACAGTTTTTGGTTAATTCTCCTAAATCAAATATAGATTCCTCTTTTATAATTTTTTTGTTGTCATACCTAGAAAGGACTAGTAAATCTGTAACAAGCCTTGCCATTCTTCTAGCTTCTGAACTAATAACCTCTAAGAATTTGGTTTGCATTTCTTTGTCATAGTTACTTTCTAGTAAGGTATCTGCATATCCCATTATTGAAGTAATAGGAGTTTTTAGTTCATGAGATACATCTGCTACAAATTCTTTTCTCATATTGTCTAGTTTTACATGTTCTGTGATATCTTGAATTACAACTATTACTCCTGCTGGTTTATCATTTTCGTCTTGAAAAGGCGCAAATAGTAGATTTATATAGGTTTCCCCTATATTTAACCTTTGTTCTGAAGATGTCCAGTTTTCTAAATATACTATTTTTTCTAGGTCTATGTCTGTATCTAATTTTTTAAATATACTATTAAAGTTATTTTTATTTTCGTCTATGTTTAATAATTTCATTGCTGCTGGATTAACATGAATAATATTTCCATTCATATCAAATGCAATTATTCCATCTGTCATATGTAATAAAATAGTTTCTATTTGTTTTTTCTGTTTTGCTACTTCGTTTAAATTTTGCTTTAGTTCATTTGTCATCAAGTTAAATGCTTCTGAAAGTTCTGAGATTTGTGTTTGATTTTTATTTTGTTTTTTAAACTCTACTTCTTCTCCATTTGCTATTTTTTCTGCATTTTGGATTAAAACATTTATTGGTTTGACCACAGCTTTATGTATAAAATAGCCTACTAGCACAGTAATAATAATAAAAAAACATATTGATAATGCCATAACTATGAATGTTTGTGATGTTTTTTCTGCTATTATTGTACTAAAGGCTTCTGTATCTGCTACATTTTCTATTTGTTGTAAACTATTAATATTAAAAAATGACAATGCACCAATTATAATTATTCCTAATATGAAAAAAATTAGAATAATTTTTGTTTGTATACTTTTTATCATTTTTATTTCCTTCCTTTAAGGTACAAGTTTGTAAAAAATGATATTTATTTAGTTTGTTGCTAAATAATATCCAACTCCTCTTTTTGTAATTAATATTTTAGGATTTGATGTGTCCTTTTCAATTTTTTCTCTAATTCTTCTTACTGTAACATCTACTGTTCTAATATCTCCATAATATTCATATCCCCATACTTTTTCAAGCAATATTTCTCTTGTTACCACTTGACCTGGCTGATTTGCTAAATATCTTAATACTTCAAATTCTCTTAAAGTTAAATCTATTACTTTGCCTCTAACTTTAACCTCAAATTTTTCGGTATCAACACTTAATTCTCCTACTGTTAATATAGAGCTTTCTTTTTTAGGATCCTCGCTATTTGTATTTGCTTGAAGTTTCACTTCAGCTTTTCTTAAATTTGCTTTTACTCTTGCCATTAGTTCTCTTACACTAAATGGCTTGGTTATATAATCATCTGCACCTAATTCTAACCCTAGTATTTTATCAATTTCTTCGTCCTTTGCAGATAGTATTAAAATAGGTACATTCAAAGTATGTCTCAATTTTTTGCATACAGTTAGTCCATCTATTTTTGGAAGCATTATGTCTAATAAAATTAAATCTGGTTTTTGTTCTGTTGCAATTTTTATTGCTTCTTCTCCATCATTCGCTTCTAAAGTATCATATCCTTCTTTTTGTAAATTATATGTTAAAATATCAACTATTGGTTTTTCGTCATCTACGACAAGAATAGTTTTCTTATCTTCTTCCACAAAATTTGTTTCTTCTTTAAAATTACCTTTTTTATTTTCCACCAAAAAGCCCTGCCTTTCTTATTTTTAAGACTTATATTTTTGATACTATATTTATATCATATTACACAGTTTTGTACAAGTTTTTTTGAATAATTTTGTCATATTTTTGAAATATTTTCGAAATGTTTTTGTAATAGAAAAAACGGAATCACTTTCGTGATTCCGTCTTCCTTAGATTTCTCCCCGTTCGATTTTTCTGAGAAATTTTGTGACAGTCTTGTGAAACAACTGCATGATGCCATATGCAACAAATGCTGCACCAATGAAACATCCAGTATATGCCCAAATGAACATAAGCTCATTGTTTTCAAATCCCAGACCGAATGGAAAAACCTTATTAAAATGGGCAACTATAAAATGGATACCCAATGCCAAGGACATCAATCCGATTACCTTGTGCGCGAGGAAATTAAAGTTGAACTTTTTCATGATGTATAACCTCTTTTTTAATAAATTAGCTACTTGAGCTATAATTATATTAATTATACCATTTTTTCTCACATAAATCAAATTTAGTTTACATAAATATATCTATAGCATATATTCCACCTTCTGTATTAAGTTTGATTTTCTTGTCTAGTATTTCTTGTCCATTTAGCTTAAAGCTTTGTACTGTATTACTTTTGCTATTTAGATTACTTACATGAATGTTATATACAGAGTTTCCATGTTTATATTTTATGTTGTATTCTTTCCAGTCGCTTGGTATACATGGCTGTATACTTAAATATCCATTTTCTATGTGTAAGCCTAATAAATACTTAATACCTGCTTCATACATCCAGCTACTTGAACCTGTGTACCATGTCCAACCACCTCGTCCTGCCAGATTTTTTTGAGTATACACGTCTGCACTAATTACATATGGCTCTACTTTATACTTATTTGCCGCTTCTTTTGTTCTGCTATGCTCAATTGGATTTATCATTCTATAATATTCTCCTGCTTTATCCCCAAAACCTAGCAAACTAAATGCAATTATAGTCCATATTGCTCCATGTGTGTATTGTCCTCCATTTTCTCTTGTTCCTGGTACATAGCTACTAATATAACCTGGTTTTAGTATTCCTTTGTCAAATGGCGGGTCTAGTAATTTTATCACTCCATTTTCTTTATCTATTAAGTGATTTTCTAAACTTTCCATTGATATATATTTTTTGTCATTGTCTCCTGCTTCTGATATTACAGACCAGCTTTGTGCAATTGAGTCTATTCTACATTCCTCGTTTTGTATACTTCCTAAAATATTTCCGTCGTCCATAAATGCTCTTCTAAACCATCTACCATCCCATCCATTTGTATTTAATGCTCTTTTTAATTTTTCCATTATTTCTTCATATTTTTTTGCTAGGTCCGGTTCATTTTTTTCTATACATATTGGAATAAATTTCTTTAAAACATCATACATGAAAAATCCCAACCATACACTCTCGCCTTTGCCTTTATTTCCTACTGTACTAAATCCGTCATTCCAGTCCCCTGAGCCTATTTTAGGTAAGCCATTTTCTCCAAAGTCTAAAGATATTTCTATTGCTTTTTTGCAATGTTCATAAATGCTTTCTGTTAATTCTGTCTGCTCATATCTATCATACTTTTCGTCGACTCCTGTTTCGAGTATAGCACCTGTTAGATATGGCGTTTGAATATCTAGTATTTGCTTATCTCCTGTAAATAATATATAGTCTTCTACTAAATATACTAGCCATAATCTATCGTCTGTGAACCTTGTGCGTATTCCTCTTGTTGTTTCTTCATGCCACCAATGTTCTACATCTCCTTCTATAAATTGATGTGCACTGTGTTTTATTATTTGTTGTTT
The DNA here is from genome assembly GCA_934121875.1 of uncultured Clostridia bacterium. Taxonomy (GTDB): domain Bacteria; phylum Bacillota; class Clostridia; order TANB77; family CAG-508; genus CAG-273. Next base: position 16,879 of record CAKOVG010000016.1, on the reverse strand, counting down.
TGTAAACTCTGGATCAACATATTTTAATGCAATTGTATCTTGAAGTTGGTCTCTAAATCCATATGCTCCACCAGATTGATAATATCCTGTTCTTCCTAATAATCTTGAAGTTATAGTTTGATAAATTAACCAACTATTTAACAAAATATTTGTAGATTCCAATGGTGTACTTACTTGTAGATTATCTGTTATGCCTCTCCAGTAATTTTTAGTTTTTTCATATTCTTCTTTTACTTTGCTTAAATTGCAATATTTGTATGCTATATCTTGGCACTCTAGAACAGTTTTACCCACACCTAGTGTAAATACAATTTCTTTGCTTTCTAGTGCTTCTAGTTCTACTTCACATTGAATAGCAATTATTCCATTTTGCCATAAACTGTTTGAATTATCTAATTTTATTTGGCGTATTCCATCTGGATTTGCTAAACCTCCATTGCCCACAAAGTTTTGCTTACTTCCAGTATATGATGTTATTTTTTCGCTACTTGATATGAATAAATATTGTGAAAAAGTTTCTTCTTCTACAGTATTTTTCATACAAATCACATTTGAATTTGGTATGAATTCTAATGTACAATATCCATTTGATTTTAACTCATCTTCTTCTAACACAGGTTTTATATAATACACAAGTTTTAGTTTTTTCTTTTTAAGTCCATTGTTTTCAAGTTTTAGAGTTTGCACTTTTATATTATCTTCCATTGGAATATATATTTCTAAATTTTGGCTTATTTCATCACTTTGATGGCGATATTTTGCATATCCTAAGCCATATGTGATATAGTAATCATTATCGTCTGGACATGAGTTTAAGCCCATAGACCATACTTTTTTACTTTCTTCATTTTGCAAATATATTATCTCTGATGGTACATCTTGTACTGGTAAGTTGCTCCAAGCTGTTAATCTATTTAGTCTACTATTTTTATACCAAGTATAACCTCCCATTCCTTCTGTTACTAAGGTTCCAAATTGTTTGTTGGTTAATATATGACTCCATACTGTTGGTAATTTTTCATCTTTATTTATGCGAATTATATATTCTTTTCCATCTTGTGAAAATCCACCATAATCATTTAGGTATTTTAGTTCTGTTAGTTTTTCTCTTTTAGCTGGTGTGTTTTCTACAGTTCTTGGTGTTTCTTCAAATGGTATGTCTTTTATACTGTCTAGATACTCATCTTCTAGTTCTTTTAAATACCTGTATATATTGCCATAACTTGCATTTAAAGTTAAATTTGCACGATACTCAAAAAAGTTTATCTCATCTTGCGATAAATTTTCTAATACAAAAATTCCTCCTTTTATGTTTTGCAAATATGATAAATTCTCATTTGAAATACTATTATATATTTCATATTTTAAATTACCGTCATAACTATATTTTTCTTGATTTATAATTATCAAATCTACTAATACATTTTTCACTCTAAAATAATTGTAAGCTTTTAAGGTTTCTTCTAAAGTTTCTATTTCGTCTTTTTCTTTTATTTTTAGTAATAGTATAGGCAAATCTCCTGAAATTCCATATTGCCATAATCTGCTTACCGGTGCTTTCATATTGCTACAGGTTAATGTTTTTAATGGGTTATTATATAGCAAATATCCTAACATTTTTTGATATAGCTCAGTTTGTTTTGCAGTTACTCTTAAATATTTATTTTCCGCTTCTTTACTAGCTCTTGCAAGTTCAAAGTTGTGTTTAATTGTAGCTTGACTTGTAAATTCTTTTAGATTTTCTATTACTTTTTGTTTGGTTTCTGCAACTGCCATAATTAAATTAAGTGTTACTTTTTCCTCTGACTTTATTGTTATAGTTCTTTTCATACTTACTATTGATTCTGTTGTTAGCTGTATATTGTTACTAAATGGAATTGAATTTTTTATTGCTATTGGAAGCCCTAATTCATTTCTTCCATAAAATTTTTCTTTATCTATTTCATATTCTAGCTTTCCTACTGTTTCATTTTCTGTGTAAAATTTTATACCTAAAAATACTTGATTTTCTTTTTCTGTTCTTTTTCTTCTAGTTACTAAAATAGCTTTTAAGTCATCTAAATATTCATAGTTTAAAAATAAGTTGTTAAAACTTGGGTGGCTATAATCTTGTTCTGGTTCTGAAAGTATGGGTTCTAGAAAACTTGTTATTTCTAGCGTTTTACTTTCTAGTCCATGATTTATTATTTCTAAGCTTCTTAGTTCTACTGGACTATCTGCTATAATAGTTGTTTTTAATATTGTTTCTATTCCGCCATCTTGTCTTACGATTTTGTTTTGATCATCTGAAAAATACATTACATATTTGTCTGCATTATTCATATAACTCATTTTATTTGTAGTCCATATTCTATTTGTTTTTACATCTTTTATATAAAAGAAAATTCCTTGTTCAATGTCATTTGTTTTTTTGTACCTATTTATTAGTATATTTTTGTACTTACTGTAACCTTCTCCTTTTGCATTCATTACAACTGTATACTCATTACTTGATATTACATTTATTTGTGGAATTTTCAAGTTTGGCTTAGTTATTTCTCTTACTGAATAATTATTATCATATACATATTTTATTTTTTCTACTTTTTCTTTTTTCTCTTTTGTAATTATTATATTTTCTGGCATTTTTTCTTGAAGTAGAATGTCTATTGCCTTTAATTCAGGGTTTTCCATAAATCTTTTTTGCATTATATTATTCTTAAATAGGTTGTTTATTGCAAGTAATATTAAGCCTTGGTGATGTGCCATATATGTTTTTACTACTGCATATTTTTCACCTTTTTTTAATCTAGTTGGAGTATAGTCAATTGATTCATAAAATCCATATTGTTTATACATACCGTTTTTTTCTAATATTTTTAAATTTTCAACAACCTCTTTTGGAGCCTCTGTAAGCGCTAAAATACTTCCATAAGAACTTGTTACCATTTCATCTGAAAGTCCTCTTTTTAATCCTATCCAAGGGATTCCAAACGCTTTATATTGGTAATTGTTTTGCAAGTCTTTTAGATAAAAAGCTGATTCTGATATTCCCCAAGGAATGTTAAGTTTTTTTGCATATTCTTTTTGGCTCATAAGCATGAACTTGCATGACTCATCTAATAGGCTACCTGGATATTTAGGAATATTTATATTTGGCATAAAATATTCAAAGGCTGTTCCAGACCATGATATTAGTCCTTTGTATTTGTTCAATATTGTAAGTGTTCTGCTCAAATTGTTCCAATGTCTTGCTGGTACATCTTTTTTAGCTATTGCTATTAAACTAGTCTGCCTTGCCTCTGATGCAAGTAAGTCATAATATGAATCTGTTAAACCGTTTTCCTCTATATTAAATCCAATTGAAAATAGGCGTGTGTTTTTGTCATATAGCTTTGAAAAATCTGTGTTTTTAATTAGTGTATCTACTGTTAAAAGTAATGTTTCAACATTGTTTTCTTGAATATGCTCTAGTAAAAATTGTTTTAAAGTGAATAAATAGCCAACTAAATTTCCACTATCTACTGATGAAATATATCTTGGCATTAAAGGTTGTAAATTATCTAGGTTATACCAGTTGTATAAATGACCATTCCATTTAGGAAGATTACTAATTGTGTTTAGCATTTTTTTCAATAATTCAAGTGTGTCTTCTAAATTTTCGTAACCCAAATCATAACTGGCTACTACTGCAAGTAGTCCTAGCCCTATATTAGTAGGTGAAGTTCTATTGGCAAGTTTTGATTTTCTATCTTCTTGGTAGTTGTCTGGTGGTAGAAAGTTGCTTTTTTCGTTTATAAATTCTTTAAAATATTGCCAAGTTTTTTTACCTAAATTTAATAGATATTCTTTGTCTGAAGCATTTAATTTTTCTAGCTGCGGTGTTACTTTGTATTCTTTACTTATTTGCCACATTACTGTAGGAGTAATTATCCAAAGTAGTCCAAATAAAAGTATAAATATATTGCTAAATTTTAGTGGTAATATAAATAGCATTACTAACGTTAATATGCCTAAAATAACGTTTGAAATCATATTTTTATAATACGAAAATAAATCTTTTTTTGCATTTTTTTCAGCATCTTCTGCTGTCATCCATTCAAGTAAATGTTTTTTGGTAACAAATACTCTCCTTAAAGTTTTTATGCAGGCATTTAAGTTAAAATATGCTTTGTCTGGCAAACTTCCTAAAGCTAATAATCCTCTTTGAATTGCTGCATTTGGCCCAGATATTGTTTTTGTAAAAGTTTTTTGTGGTTTTTCTTGATCTTTTTTAAATATTATACGGTTTAATAATTCTAAAATAGTTGGAATTATTGTTGCTACTACAAGTAAAGTTATTATTGACCATATTTTTGTATTAAATAATAGCTTAAAAATACTTACGTAAATCATTGATATTATTACTGTTGGTTCTAATAAGCTTCTTACTAAATTGTCCAAAATTTTGTATCTTGATAATATACTTAATGGGTTTTCTTTTTTCTCTTCTCTTTTATTTATAATACTACTGCCTAACCATTGCATCAATTGCCAGTCTCCACGTGTCCATCTGTGAAGCCTTGCTTTAAAACTGTTATATCCTGTTGGGTATCCATCAAGTAACATTATATCTGTTGCTAGTCCACATCTTAAATAACTCCCTTCTAGTAAATCATGGCTTAACACAGTATTTTGAGGTATTTCATTTGCAAGTACAGTAGAAAATATTTGTAAATCGTAAATTCCTTTTCCTGTAAAAATTCCTTCCTCAAAATTGTCTTGATATATGTCTGAAATGGCATTTGTATATGCGTCTTTTCCACCTGAACCTGCATATAGTTTTGTAAAATAGCTTTTTTGCACATCTAAAAGTGAAATTCCAACTCGTGGTTGTATCAACGCATGTCCTTCTACTACTAGGTCTTGCTTATGATTTAATACTGGTTTATTTAATATATGTGCCATTGCACCTATTAGCTCTAATCCAGTATTTAGACAAAGTTCAGTGTCTGCATCTAAGGTTATTACATATTTAATTTTAGGAATTTTTTCGCATTTTTCAATTGTATTTGCCAAAAATTCATTTTTACTTTTTCCTAAAACATATTCATTAAATTGATTTAATAATCCTCTTTTTCTTTCCCATCCTAAATAACACTCTTCTGCTGTATTCCAAGTTCTTTTCCTGTATAAAAAATGAAACTTTGGAAAATTATTATCTGGATATTTTTTATTTAATCTATCCGCTTCTTCAATTCCTGTACTTACAACCTCTTCGTCAAAAGGTTCTTTCTCATTTTTTCCTGCTGTGCAATCACCTAAAAGTGCAAAATATATGTTATCACTCTTGTTTGCCATATAATATTTTTCTAAATTCTTCATTATTTTCTGCACTTTTTGCTTAGAATTCACAATTGTAGGTATAACCACAAAAGTTGCTGATTCTTCCGGCACACCTGCTTCAAAATCCAATTTAGGTATTGGGTTTGGTTTTATAAATTTTCCTAAAATGTATTGTGCAATTTGCACTAAAATGGTTTGTACAGGGATAATTAGCAATACTCCTAATAGCACAGCAAACCATACTGAAAATTGTGCTTTTGCATAAAAACAAGTTGCAAATAATATGCAGATTATAGCTGTGCAAATACTTAGTACAGTAAGCCATATTGCAATTTTTTTATCATTTGATAGCTTATTTGTTTTTTTGCCTGTCAACTCTTGTAGTAATTGTCCTCTACCATCTGATATTAAATAATATCCTACATGTTTTTGTTTATCGCCTTTTGCTTTATCAGCTAAATGCCATACCTTTTTTGCTATATATATTTCAGAAATCTTGGTTTTTTTGGCTATTTCTTTTATTGCATTTCTGTATACTATTTTTGTTTGATAATCCATTTTTTCATAAACATTTGCTGGATCTTGTTTTAATATATCTTCAACACCATTTATGTTTTCAAAAATTTCTAGCATACTAATTCTATTTAAATTTTTAATGCTTGTAATGCAATTGCCCATTGATACTTTGTTTATAGCAATTTCAAAATGCTCTTTTTTTATGGCTTCATCTAAATCCATACCTGCTCTATTTACTTGTTCTTCTAAAATAGATATATATGGATATGCCTTTTTGCCGTACTTTTTTAATTTATATGATAAATACTCAATAAATGGATATTTCATTTCTGTATGTTTTGTTAGTTTGTCTTTGTATTCTGATAGCTTGGTAAACTGCAATTCATCTTTATTTTTTTGTTCAACTAGTCTTTCAATTATATTTTCAACTTTGTATTTTTGGAGCTGAGAAACATATATCTTTTCACAAATTTGCCTAATGTTTTCTATTAAGGCAATTTTCATAAAAATGCCTATGCTCCATATTTCTTCCATACTTAAGGTCTTCTTTTTTTGATATGCTTGTATATAATCACTTAAATTTTTGCCATCTATTTTATTATCTGTGTAATTTACAATCTCACTTGCTAAAACATACACTCTAGCAAAGCCAGCATAATTTCCATTTGCTAGCCCTAAAAACTTTGTGTATTTATGTTTTGGAAGTTCTAACTTTATGTTTTTTACAGCTTCATCTATTACATAATAATTGTCTAAAATCCATTCTCCTGCTGAATGTATTGGTATTTTTAATTTTGCATGTTCATTTAATAAATTATATGTTTGAGTAATTAACTCAAAATTTTCTTTTAATCTTGGAATTGGGTATGTTTCTTTATCTGAAAAGTTCTGCAAATTATGGCTTGAAGCCACTTTTTCTAAATAATCTTCTAGCTCATTTTTACCTAAAATTGCACCTTTTATCATTAAGGTTCTATATTGCATTTTAAAATTCCACTCCTTGCATTATATGTTTTACACATATTTTTCTCAAAAAGTGGAATTTTTATTCATCTTTGGGTGACTTTTGGGACGGGGTCAAAAAGCACCTTTTTTTAGTTTGTTCATTTGCCCTTTCGTTATTTTCAAGCTTTTCATTATATCTGTGTATTTAATGTTGCAAATATTTTTTAAATATTTTATCAACATTTTCAACAAAAGTCTGTCTTTCAAGATCTCATCTTTGTTCATATTACTCATTTTTAAAAATTCTTTTATCTTAAAATCAATTATTTCATCCATACTATTATCCATATCATAAAAAATATATTCATATTCATTATCAATAAATAGTTTAATATCAAAGTTTACATTCAATATTTTCGATATTAACTTTATTTTACTTTTATTTAGGTATTCTTTATAACTTGAATATGGATAGTCTTCCTTATTTTTAACTATATTAGCTTTTACTGGGTTTAAATGAATATAATTTATACAATTTATTAGATACGCTTCATTTTTTATAGGCTCACTTTTATACCTATCTTTAAAAACATATCCTGTTCTTTCACCTAGTATGTAGTTATAATATTTGGCATATTCCGTATTAACTCTATGCATGAAATTTGACATCTCATTTATATTTTCCGTATATAATAAGATGTGTGCATGATTGTTCATTATACAGTATGAAATAATCTCAAGCTTAAATTCTTCTTTGTATTTGGTTAATAGTTGTAAATACTTTGACATATAATTCTTTTTTTCAAAAATATATTCTTTATTTAAACCTTGTACTATAACATGAAAAAAAGATGTTTCATAAAAATTTCTGGGACACCTAGCCATAAAAATCTCTCACTTTCTTGCCCCCTATATTTATTATACATCTCCTTTTTTATTATATTATATATTTAGAAACTTATCAATCATTTATATGCAATTTTATCAATTCATGAAGTTGTTTCTTTAAAAAGGTGACTTTTGACCCCGTCCCCAAAGTCATCTTTTTGCATAATTGGGAAATTGGAGCATATATATGATTATGGGGTGGATTTATGGTTGTTTTGAGCAAGAAGAGATTGGGTATTATTTCTAGTGTTTTGTTGGTTTGTGTGTTTGTTTTTGTTTTTCAAATTGCAAATACTGATAAAACTGTTCCTACTGTTTCTTTGCCGGTTTCTAATAAAGTTATTGTTTTGGATGCTGGTCATGGTAAACCTGATGAAGGTGCTCAGTCTAGTAATGGTACTACTGAAGCTGAGACAAATTTAAAAATAACTTTGAAGGTTCAAAGTTTGTTAGAACAGTCTGGCGCTACTGTAATTTTGACTCGTAGCGACGAAAATGCTATTTATGATTTAGATAAAAATACTTTAAGGGAAAAGAAAATTTCTGATATTCATAATAGAGTAAAAATTGGTAATGAGAGCTCTGCTGATATTTTTGTTTCTATTCATTTGAATAAAATTCCTCAACAGCAATATTATGGTTGGCAATGTTTTTATAAGCAAAATGATGAAAAGAGTACTGCTCTTGCTAAGAGCTTACAACAAAATTTAAATGATTCTATTCAAAAAGAAAATAAAAGAGTTGCTATGAAGCTTGACAATGTTTATATTATAAAGCATGTAGAAATTCCTATATCTGTTGTAGAATGTGGCTTTTTATCTAACCCTGAGGAAGAACAACAGCTCTTGACTGATGAGTATCAAGATAGATTAGCTTGGGGAATTTACAATGGTATAATGGATTATTTCTTTTAAAGTTTAAGGAGTAGCATATGCTACTCCTTATTTTAGTTAATATGTTTTCTTCTATCTATTACATATGTACTTCCAGGTGTCATTTTTGCCAAATGTTTTACTTGTGCCGCTGTTTCTCCTATTTCTAGTACATTTTTGAATCTTCCTTTATCAACTACCACAACTGCAATTGATATACTTGTAAGTGGAAATTGTTCCATTACACATTTTCTATTAGGTACTTCCAAATATCCTTTTTCTATATCTGATTTATTAAAATATTTGAGTACTCCTTGATCAAATTCTAGCACTATATCTTGAGATATCTGTTCACAATTTAAGCAAGATGTAATTGCTACAAAGTCGTCTCCGCCAATATGACCTACAAAATTCCCCTCATCCTCTGTATCATGTAAATGATTTGAAATGCATCTTGCTGTGAATTTAATTATTTCGTCCCCATTTAGGAATCCATAAACATCATTATATGCTTTAAAGTTATCTAAATCTATATATAAAATTGAAAATTGTTCATTGTTTAGTAAGCGTTTTTTTATTTCAGCTTGAATTTGTACATTGCCTGGTAAACCCGTTAATGGACTTACCCTACGGTTTGTATCAAGTAATCGGATAACATTTTTAACTGTGTAGTATAGGTATTCTTCATCAATTGGTGATTTTATATAGTGTTCTACACATGCTTGCAATATTTGAATTCTGTGTTGCTTTTCTGTTATTGATGATATTACAATTATTGGTGTTATACTGTTGTCTTCATTTTCTCTAATTTTGTTACATAATTTTATTATATCTTCTTTTATTCCGTCTTCGTTTATTATTATTAAAGCTGGAATATTTTTTAGAACTTTTTCTATTTCTGTTGTTTTAGCTTTTTTAAATTTATAGTCTTTTTCTTTTTTAAATAGTTCCATTAATTTATTTTTTAGTTCATTTTCATCATCTATTATAAAAATTTCTTGTGCCATTTTATCTCCTTATGGATTATACTGTAATTCTGTAGTAGCTTTTTCAGTATATCCGCTTATATTTGTAACTTCAATAGAAATAGTATTATTTCCTTCTCGTAAGTATAAGTATCCTACTGTAACTTTTTTTTGATTTATGTCTGTTAACTTAGATTCCTTTCCATTTAAGTTAACTATAATGCTTTTTATTCCATCTTTATCTTCTGCTACTATACTTATTGCTTTTCCTTTTCTTCTTAATGTCATTTTTGGTTTTGCTGTTGATATTACCATTTCTCTTTCTACTTTTTCAATATTTCCATTTGTGTCTTCTGCTATAATTGTTATTTTTTTAGTTCCTACAGTTAATGGTATTTCTTGTTTTATTTCTTTTTGTCCTTCTGTAGTTGCATCAATTGTAACTGGTTCTTCCCCTTCCCATTGATATGATATGTATGATATTTCTGTTTCGTCTTTTGCTGTGATTGTTACTTTGTCATTTCCGTCTTTTGCTTCAATATCAATTGTTGGCTTTGTAATGTCTACTCCAGTAAGCATATATTGTTTTTGGTATTTAACTTTTTTTCCGTTTATGTCTTCTACTGTAATATTTAAAATACTATCATAGCCTAGAAGTGTAATTTCTTCTTTTGCTTGTGTATTTCCTACTGGAATTGCTTGTTCTTCTCCATTGTTCCATGAGTATACAATTTTTGAAATTTCTACATTGTGTTGTACTTGTACTATTGCTTTATCATTGACTCTTCCTATTAAAACTGTAGGAATATTAGCTGGTTTTATGTCTTCTGCATTTTTATAAATAGCATATGAACCTTGCCCTATGAATATTAATCCAAATGTCATAATTGCAATAGCAAAAAATCTTACTATTCCTTTTATTTCTATTGGTCTTCCTGTTCTTATTTTTTTTACCTTTTCTTTTTTCTTATTTTCAACGGCTAGAATTTGATTCATATGCTTAAACCTTCCTTATTCTATTTTTTATATTTTTTATTATATCATAAGCCCTATTTAAAGTAAATATTTATTTTAGTCCAAAGCTTATAATTTTAGGAAATTTACTTGTATCTTGATCGTATGCATTATGGATTTCTGAATATATTCGGATTTTAAACACTTTTAGATATGTGAAAAATTTATAAGCATTATGAATGCTTAATTTTTTTGTCAAAGCAAGTAATCCCGAAAAACAAAAAAAGCCAAAACAAAATGATCCTAAACGCTTCATTAAAATTCTTAATGTTACTAAAGATGGAGAATTAGCAGTAAAAAACATTTATACAATTAATCAAAATATCATTGACGATGCAGGTAAATATGATGGCCTTTATGCTGTATGTACAAACTTAGAAGATTCTGTTGAAGACAGTATTAAAATAAATAAAAGAAGATGGGAAATTGAAGAAAGTTTTAGAATTAAGAAAACTGATTTTAAGTACAGACCTGTTTATCATTCTAAAGATGAAATGATAAAAGCTCATTTTTTAACTTGTTTCCTTGCTTTAGTTGTATATCGTTATGTAGAAAAAAATTAGATGAAAAATATACTGCTCCTCAAATTATTGAAACATTTAGAGAAATGGACATGAAACTAGAAAATAACGACTCATATATTCCAAATTATATTAGAACTGATTTAACAGATGTTTTACATGATAAATTCAGCTTTAGGACTGATTTTGAGGTAATTAGTGATAAAAATATAAGAAAAATTTTAAAGCAAACTAAAAAATAAAGAATGTACGTATTTTTTTATTAATCTATTAACATTTTTTGTATATATTACCATAGGAGGAATTTTATATAGTATAAAAAAATAGAAAATAGATTTTATACTATTCTCTATTTTCTAATATAAATGCACGCTCTGCCAGACATAAAGCTTGGCAGAGCGTGGTCGTTACGACTAATTTATTTTTCTGAACTTTAAAGTACTCTATTTTACCTGGATATCAGATTATAGAGAAACTACCGCGCGCACCCCATAGCTGTTGCTGCTAGCGTTGACGTAAGAGTACCACAAGTCGCAGCGGTACACATTCCCAGAAGTATTCACACGGCGCATACTGAAGCCCGAATAGCTAGTGCCTGCATCCACGCACGAAGACGCAAGCCAGTAACTACAGTTTGATGTATCTTCTGCATTTCTAAATAATAACTTGTATGCAGGTGTTGTTTTTGCTATTCCTACTGTTGTTCCAGTACTGTTTCTTGTTAATGTATCTGGATAATAATAGTAATAAGTACTTGTTTCTGTTATTGATGTTACTCCATTTGAGCCTATTGCTCTTCCATCTGGATGTTCATATTTACCGTTGTATAAACCTCTATTATATGTTTGTCCATTTGTTCCTGTACTTCCACTTGATGTATATGTTACTTTATTTCCATATTCATACATTTGTCCTTGAGCATATTTTTTTCCGTCTACTGGTTTATTTGGATCATATCCTGTTACTCTATTTATATCTTCTACTTTTATACTTCTTGCATTTGTTCCATATGGTTTACACATATTATCTAATTGTGTTACCCCTGTGTTATATCCTTCTTTTCCTGATAATTGTAATGTTCCTATATCTTTTGTTGACATTATTAGTAATTTGCCATTTTCTGCTCCTAATATTTTCCATTCTCCTGTATAGCTTGATACTCCACAATCATAAGTATAATCATCTCCTACTGTGTATTCTGTTGTTCCATTTGTTACTTTTGTTTTATTTTGAGTCCACTCTACTGTTGGAGTAGGCGTGTCTCCACCACTTGTATTTCCTCCTGTTTCTGTATTTTTCATTATTTCATTTAGGTAATTATTTAACTCATTTATTTCTCTTAAATCATTCTCTTTTGCTTGGTCCATTTTGTTTTGGGCTTCTTGAGCCTTTTTAATTATTCCGTTATCGTTAAATATTGCATTTATACTCACTCCTGCTAATATTAGCAATACTACAATTGTAATAACCAGTGCTATTAATGTAATACCTTTTGTGCTTTTAAAATTTTTCTTCATCTGTTTTCCTCTCCTTCTTTATTTTTTTCTTACTAGATTATATATAATCTTGTTGAAAATTGTCAATAGTTTTTGTTGAAAATTACATTATCTGTTTTTCTCTCCTTCTTTATTTTTTCTTACTAGATTATATATAATCTTGTTTAAAATTGTCAATGCTTTTTTCAATTAAAAAAAGGCGATTTAGGGCTATTCCCTAGAATCACCTTTTATGTTAAATTACAAATTTTTTAATTAAAATTACTCCTGTTGCAAGCATTGTTACAGATGCTAATGCAAGTGTAGCATATGTAGGTGCATTACCTGTTGCAACTGTTAGGATAACCGGTGCTTCATCAATATCGTCTTCATCTTTTTCGTTATTTCCTGGTGTTGAGTCAATATCTGGTGAATTATATTCATTATAGTCTTCATAAATTTCTGCCCAGTTTGTTTTTAATCCTAAATTGTCTTTACCATTTATCCATGTTAGTATTATTTCTACTGTTTGGCTTTCTCCTGGTTTTATAAGAACATCTTTTAATTGGTCTGTTAATACTTTGCCGTCGTCTGTTAATCTCCATTTTGGATTATCTTCTGCTACAAATTTTAATCCATCTGGAATATAGTCTATTAATTCTTTTGCATAACCTTCTATTTCGCCTTCGTTTGTTACTTTAATGTTGAATTTAAATTTTACAGTGGTTTTGTTTAATTTATCTTGACGAATTTCAACTTTTGCTGGTGGTTCTGGATTTTCGTCTCCAGTATGTCCAGTTTTGTTTACTGTAGTTTTTCCATCAACTGTTACTATTGATTCTGTTACCCATTTTTTTAGTGCCAAGTCAAAGTATTTAACTTTAATTTTTTCAATGTCCTGATCGTCTTCTTCTGGTTTATTGTTATTTGGTGTTGAATCAACATCGTCAATTTCGTCTCCATTTTCATCTGCATCATCAGTAATTTCTGCTGTGTTTATTATAATTCTATCAGATGTATTTGGCTCTGTTACTTTAAATGCAATTTTTAGGTCTTTATAATCTGGCATTGACATTGTTTCTGGATCAAATGCTTTAATTAAGTTGTTATTTTGTATTGTTTCATTTTCTTTTGATAAATAGTTTGTTTTTATACGTTTAGCTTCTTTAATATCTGTTGTTTCTGTTCCATCTTCTTTGTACATTTTCCATTTAAATGCTGTATTTATGCTATTTTCAGGTAAGAACTCTAAACCTTTTGGTAAGTCATCCATTACTTCTTTGGCGTATCCTGCTACATTACCTTCATTAAATATTCTTAATGTATAAATAACAATGTTACCATTTGCTACTTCTACTGGTTCTTTAGTATGTTCATATTTGTATTCATTATCTGATACTTTTTTGAACACTGGTGCTCTATTTTTAATTTCTTTTTCATTAACTCCTGTAATGAATTTTCTTAGTGCTAGGTCGAATCTTTTTAGTACTAGTTTTTCAAAGTCGTCATCATCTTGTTGACCTTTAATATATTTATCTCCACGTTCAATTTCTGTATCTTTATAGTTTGGTAGTGTTTCGTCTGTTGGTAATACTACATTGCTTTTTTGTGAATCCCTATCTGTAACAATGTTTCCATTTGTATCTGTAAATCCTGTTATTTCTGCAATGTTTGTTATTTTTTCATATAGATTTATATTGTCCTTTATTTTACATTTAATTTGTAAGTCAATATAATCTAATGTTGTTCCATCAAAAGCTTTTAATAAAACTTTATCGGTAGTGTTTGTTCTTGTTTCATATATTTTATCTCTACTAGCAGAATTTGTTGTAGTTGGAGATGTTATGTTTGTTGTAACCTTTCTTCCGTCTGTTGATACTGTCCAACCATATTTTGCATTAGTTTCATCATCTACAATGAATTCGAGTTGTTTTGGTAAATAGTCTGTAACTTCTGTTACATATCCATCTAGTCTACCTTCATTATATACACGAATTGTATATGTAACTATATCTCCATTTGATACACTTACTGGCTCTTTGCTATGTTCATATATTGCTGTTGTGTCTGTTCCATCTTTTAAAGGTGTAACTTTTACATTTGGTACTCTATTATATGTTTTTGTTCTTGTTCCACTTTTTACTTCTGTAATAAATTTTCTTAATGATAAATCAAAATATTGTCCTAGTAGTGTTAAATTTTCAAAGTCATCGTCATCTTGTTGACTTGTGTTTCCATATTCGTTAAGTCTAACATTATCTGGTTGTGAGTCTCTATCTGTTACTGTTGTATTTCCATCTTTATCTTTGTGTGCTGTTATTTCTGCAATATTTTTTAGTATTTTATTTTCTGTTCCAACTGTAGCTATTACTTCACATTCTATTTCTAGGTCTTTGTAGTCTAGTGTTGTTCCATCAAATGCATTTATTATTTTGTCTGCTAAATAACTAGTTTTTATTGTTTTGCCATCTCCAGATGGATTTGTCCAACCATATCCACTATTTACTGTGCTTTCTGCAACTGGTATAAATTTTAATCCGTCTGGTAAATAGTCTGTAATCTCTGTTGCATAGCCACTTGTATTGCCTTCATTATACACTCTAATTTTATATATTACTTTATCTCCTGTTTTAACTGTTAGTGCATTTTTAGGATGAATTTTTTCAGCTGTCGTGATTGTTCCATTTTTTAATGCATTTAGTGTAGTATTACTAATTTGTGGTTCTCTGCTTTCTGTTGGAGCTATTCCATTTATTGATGTAATAAATTTTCTTAATGCCAAGTCAAATTTAGGTGTTGTAGTTGGTATCTCAGCTTCAACATGATTTTCAAAAGGTTTTGTAACTTTTTCCACTAATACAACTGGTTGATCTGTATTACCTGGATTTTCAACTGACCAATATGTAGCCTTTGCATATGAATGCGAACCAGATATATTTAATTTTATAGTTTGTGCTGTTATAGTATCTGGAACAGAAATGTAGAAGTTAGCTCCTATCAAATCTTTAGGTGTTCTAATATTAGTAATTGGTGTTTTACTTTGGTCTAATATTGTGTAGTCTGTTATTGCATTGCCATTTTCATCAGTAATTGCCATATCTAATAAGTATTGAACATCTCTTAATTGTTTTATTGTATATAGTCCAATTATATATCTTCCATTTGATTTTTCTATTGTTGTACTTGCAGTAGTTGCAATTTGAGCTGGTGCTGAGTCTGTTATGTTGTTTGTAATATCATATGTAAATCCAGTTTTTTGTGGTGTTTCTACTAGGTAGTCAAATAATGCTTTACATGCAATTGCTCTGTCACTACCATCTGGGAATGTTAGAGTATCACTTAATGGTTGATAATTTCCATCTGTTCCTTTAATTGCATTCACGTAAAATTCAAAACTTTCTACATGATATCCATCTCCTGCTCGGTTTGTATAATACCATACTGCTAATTGTTGTGTTGCATCTATGTCGTCATCAGTTAGTTGACTTAATTCATAGTCTGATGTTATATCTGGATTTCCTTCTTCTATTGCATAATTCAATACTGCTTGTAATAGCCTTTTTCTATCTTCTGCTGCTTCATTTTTAACAATTGTAGAAGCAGTTTGTTTTGGTGCTACATAACAATTATCTAATATCCATAATAGTGCTTTATAATTATTGCTATTTGTATTTGGTAAATTATTTTTATATGTTGCTGGTATGCTATCAGGATCTTTTAAATCAAAGTATCTTGTATAGTGTGTTTCTTGTGGTGTTCCTGACATATAGTCACTAGAACCAAATCCTGGTCCACCTTTTAAACAATATATAGTGTCATCCATATTTCCACCAACTTCATATATTTTCCATACATTTTTTCTGGTGCTTCCTAATTGATATCCATAGCCAGAATTTCTTAGCATTTTTATATTAAGATATTTGCTACCTATTGCAGCTTTTACTTCTGAAAAAGATGATATTGTGCAAATTGTTAAAAATAAAATTACTATACTTATTATTCCTTTTTTTAGTTTCATTATATTTACCTTCCTTTTTATACTTAATTATATTTTAATAGTGTATTTTATATATGTCAATAGCAGTATTTTCCTATATTTCATGTTGTTTTTTATTGACATTTTTATTACTTACGGATAGAGCATTTGTGTATATGTTATTATTTTTTAGCCTATATATTACAATTATATTACATTTTTGTTACATTTTCAAGGTTTTCGTTGATTTTGTGCGTTTTTTTATTGATTTCCGTAGCAAAAAAAACAATGAAACTTAATAGAATTTCATTGTTTTTTGATTTAATGGAGGCGCCTATCGGAATCGAACCGATGATCAGAGTTTTGCAGACTCGTGCCTTACCGCTTGGCTAAGGCGCCATAA
>CAKOVG010000015.1 GCA_934121875.1 uncultured Clostridia bacterium | reverse complement strand
GAGATTTCTAGAGAGAATTTAGAAAATAAAATTGGTACAACACAAAAAGCAAGAATTGATGGAATAACCAAAAATCAGAAATTTTATGTAGGAAGAAGCTATATGGATGTACCAGAAATTGATGGAGTAATATACATAAAAAATACACACAACTTAAAAGTAGGGGACTGGATAAAATGCAAAATAACAGATATAAAAGATTATGATTTAATTGGAGAAATAAATCACGAGAACTAAAAAATAGTAGAAGATAAAATTCTAGTATTAAAAAATTAAAATTATAAGGGAATTATAATGACATTTTTAAAAATATAATATATAATTATAAAAAAGTAAGGAGAATTAATCATGGAAAAAATAAGAGGATTTGAAGTAGCAAAAGGATTTGAACAAGCAGAAATAAATATGCCAATGCGTAAAACAAAATATTCAGCTGGATATGATATTGAAGCAGCAGAAGATTGCATAGTTCCAGCATTTAAAGCAGGACAAGCACCAACTTTAGTAAAAACAGGAATAAAGGCATATATGCCAGAAGACGAATACTTAATGCTTTGCAACAGAAGCTCTAACCCTAAGAAAAAAGGTTTAGTATTATCAAATGGTGTTGGAATTATAGATGGAGACTATTATGGAAATCCAGATAATGATGGACACATAATGTTTGCATTTTTTAATGTAAAAGCAGAAGACATTGAAATAAAAAAAGGAGATTGTATAGGACAAGCAATTTTTCAAAAATTTGGAATAGTTGACAATGACAACGCCGAAGGCGAGAGAGTAGGCGGATTTGGCTCTACAAGTAAATAATTATCAATAAAAATATAGAGGCAAAGAGCATAAGCTTAGTTTGACAAAGTATATAAAAATATAGTAAAATAACGAAATAATAATATTTTAGTAAGCCGACGAACGGTAAAAAACTATTCGGAGGCTGAAACCTCCGGATAATTATAAAGGAGGAAATAAAAGTCTTATAATCTGTAGATATTAACCATCGTTAAAGATTTTATCTTTAACAAAGCCAACCTATTAGGTTGAGTAAAAGGAGAATGCATACAAAATGTTTAAAGAATTAAAGCGTATTGCTGGCGATGTTAACCAAATAAAGAATCAGTTAGAATTGAACAGAATACATAGAGATGTAAAGGCGAGATTTTGGCACTACGATGGAACTTGGAATTATAATAATGGATTCACTTTGGAAGAATATCAAAAAGGAGCAGAAAGAGCTAAGAAAGTAGCAGAAAAAAGCTGGAACCAATAATAAGACTTTTTAAAAGCCACGAATTTTTCGTGGCTTTTATTTTGGCTATACAACAAGGTTAAGTCACCGTGAAATGCGCATATTTGTAAAGCAAAATGCACGTATGGCAAAGCCAGTTTTCTTATTAAAAAAAGTATTTAAATCTAAAAAAATACGGAAAAATTTATACCAAAAAATAACATATAATAACCTAAAATTTGAAAAATATTTTGACTTTTACCAAATTTTGTAGTATAATATATTTGCGGTTTAAAGAAGAGCCTAAAAACCTTTCTTAAATAAAAACCAAATATTTTGCAATAGAAAGGAGAGTCTTACATGTTTAATGTAGGTGATAAAATTGTATATCCAATGCATGGAGCAGGTACAATTGATGCAATAGAAGAAAAAAATATTTTAGGAGAAAACCAATCTTATTATGTTATTAAAATGCCAGGTGAAGTTAAAGTAATGGTTCCAACAGATAGAGCAGAACAAATTGGTGTTAGAAATGTAATAGGAAAAGAAGAAGCAGAAAAAGTTATTTCAATTTTAGGAGAAGATGAAACAGAAATGTCTCAAAATTGGAATAAAAGATATAGAGATAATATGGAAAAAATGAAAAGTGGAAGCATATATGAAGTCGCAGGAGTAGTTAGAAACTTAAGCTTTAAACAAAAAGAAAAAGGACTTTCAACAGGCGAAAAGAAAATGCTTTCTAATGCAAAGCAAATTTTAGTTAGCGAACTTGTATTAGCAGAACATGCTACACAAGACGAAGTTGAAGAATTAATAGATAACAAAATAGATATATCATTTAAGGAATATAGAGCACCACAGGTAGAAACAGATTTTGGTACAAGCGCAGTTAACAAATTTATTCCATTTGATGATACAACAAATTTATAAATATTACAAAATAGAAAAAGGCGAACTAAATCGTCTTTTTTCTGTTATATGAGCTAAACAAGAATATAGTTTCAATATTTGACATAAAGTAAAGAAGGATTTAAACATTTTATGTCGAATAATATAAATAGTATGTAGAAAGGTTGTCAAAAATTGGTAAGATATAGTGATGAACTAATTGAAGAAATAAGGTCGAGTAACGATATTGTAGATGTAATATCTAAATATGTAACTCTTAAAAGAAGTGGGAGAAATTTTTTTGGATTATGTCCATTTCATAAAGAAAAATCTCCTTCTTTTGCTGTTTCGCCAGATAAGCAAATATTTCACTGCTTTGGCTGTGGAGCAGGCGGAAATGTTATTCACTTTACTTCAAAAATAGAAGGATTAGACTTTAGAGATACAATAGAACTTTTAGCCAACAGAGCTAATATAGAATTACCAACTTTAGATAATTTAGAAGACGATAAAACTGCAAAATTAAAAGCAAAGGTATATGAAATAAATAAAATTGCAGCTGAATTTTATCATGAAAACTTATACAAACCAACATCAAAGTCAGCACAAGAATATATAAAAAAAAGAAAACTAGATAATCGTACATTAAAAGCCTTTTTAATTGGATATGCAGGAAACTTTAATGAACTATATTTACTGCTAAAACAAAAAGGTTACACAGAAGAAGAGATGCTAGCATCAAGTTTAGTTAAAAAAACTGAAAATGGTGGATACATGGACAGCTTTAGAAAAAGGCTCATGTTTCCAATACAAGATATTAGAGAAAGAGTTATTGCATTTGGAGGAAGAGTGCTAGATGACAGTAAACCTAAATACATAAATTCTCCAGAGAATATAGTGTACAGCAAAGGTAGAAATTTATTTGGACTTAATGTAGCAAAAAAATATGATACTAAAAAAATTATCATAGTAGAAGGCTATATGGATGCAATTTCATTATACCAAAGAGGCATTACAAACGTTGTAGCATCACTTGGAACAGCTATGACAGAAGCACAAGGACGTTTACTTAGAAGATATAGTGAGCAAGTTATTTTAGGTTATGATGCAGATGGAGCTGGACAAACAGCAATATTAAGAGGAATGGAAATTTTGCAAAACCTTGGATGTGATATTAGAGTATTACAAATAGAAGGAGCAAAAGACCCAGACGAATATGTATTGAAATTTGGACCAGAAAGATTTCAAAAATGTGTAGACAATGCAATTTCTTTAGTAGAATTTAAAGTAAAAGTCCTATTAAAAGAATTGAATATAGAAAACACAAATGACAAAATAAAGTTTCTAAATGAAATTGCAAAAATTTTAGCAAAAGTTACAAATCAAATGGAAAGAGAAATTTATGTAGATAAAATTGCTAAAGAATACAAAATTTCTAAAGAAGCAATATATGCAGAAGTAAATAAACTTATGTATAAAGATAGTCAAGGAAGCAAAAAGTTAGAAAAAAGAGTAGTTACAATGATGCCAAAAGAAGAAAAGAAAAACAGTATCTCTGAGGCAGTACTAAAAAGAGAAAATTTAGTAATATATTTGCTTATAAATGAATATTCTAAAAGTTATGATAGAATAAAAAAAATTATTACATTAAATGATATTCAAGACAATGTAAATAAACAAATTTTGAAAAAAATGTATGAAGAATTTGAAAAAGGAAATAGTAATACTAGTCAACTATTAGATTGGTTTGAAGACGAAAAAATTATTAGTCACATTACAGAAATAATGGCAGAAGACTTTGAAATAATTGACGTTGACAAGGCAATAGAAGATTTGATTAGCATTTATGAAAAGGAAAAACTAATAAATAGAAGAAATGAAATTTTGATGAAGCTAGAAAATACTTCTGATGTTAGCTCAGAAGATGTAAAAGTTTTAGAAAAAGAACTTAACAATATTATTCTAAAACTAGCTAAAATCAAATAGGAGGTTTTATATATGAAGAAGAAGCAAGAAGATGAGCTAATAGTAGAAGAAAAAATTGAAAAAGTAGATAAAAAAGAAACTAAAGCTTCAAAAACTGAAAAAGTGAAAGAAGAAAAGAAAGTTAAAGCTGAAGAAGCAAAAGAAGAGAAAAAAAGTAAAGATAAAAAGGAACCAGAAAAAGAAGAAACTAAGCCAGAAGAAAAAGATAAGGAAATAAGTCCAGAAACAATAAAAGTAAAAAAACTAGATGAAGTTAGCAAGGAAAGAATAGAAAATATTTTAAGAAAAGCTAAAGAAAGTGGAAAAATTACTTATGGAGAATTAGCCAATGAATTAGAAAATACAAATCCAGACCAAATTGAAGAAGTATTTGATGCTTTTGAAGGGCTAGGAGTAGATATGCTCCCAGAAGGAGAACTAGAACCAAATTTAGATGATTTAAGAGAAGTAGAAGACATTAAACTAGAAGACATTGACTTAATAAATTTAGACGGAATTAGTGTTGATGATCCAGTTAGAATGTATTTAAGGGAAATAGGTAAAATTCCGCTATTAACATATGAACAAGAACTAGATTTAGCACAAAGAATATTAGACGGAGATGAAAGTGCAAAACAAAAATTAACAGAATCAAACCTAAGATTAGTAGTAAGTATAGCTAAAAAATATGTTGGTAGAGGAATGCTATTGTTAGACTTAATACAAGAAGGAAACATGGGACTAATTAAGGCAGTAGAAAAATTTGATTATACAAAAGGATACAAGTTTAGTACTTATGCCACATGGTGGATTAGACAAGCAATTACAAGAGCTATTGCAGACCAAGCAAGAACTATTCGTATACCAGTTCATATGGTTGAAACAATAAATAAACTAATTAGAACATCAAGACATTTACTACAACAAAATGGTAGAGAACCAACACCAGAAGAAATTGCAGCTGAAATGGAAATACCAGTTGAAAGAGTTGCAGAAATTCAAAAAATAGCACAAGATCCTGTATCTTTAGAAACTCCAATAGGAGAAGAAGACGATAGCCACCTAGAAGATTTTATTCAAGACGAAGATACACCAGCTCCACAAGACTCAGCAGCATATACATTACTTCGCGAACAATTAGAAGAAGTAATGGAAACACTAACACCAAGAGAAGCAAAGGTATTAAAATTGAGATTTGGACTAGAAGATGGAAAAGCAAGAACACTTGAAGAAGTTGGAAGAGAATTTATGGTTACTCGTGAAAGAATTAGACAAATTGAAGCAAAAGCACTAAGAAAATTAAGACACCCAAGCAGAAGCAGAAAATTAAAAGATTACATGAATTAGAAATTATGTAAAAAAATATAACAATGCTAAAAGCCAAGTTAAAAGCTTGGCTTTTAGCGAAAATTTGGGCTAAAAGCTTGATTTTAGAAGAAAAATATGGTAAAATATACATGTATTTAGTCAAAAACTAAAAATGGAGGTGAAAATTCTTAAAACTTAAGTTTTGAGAAGAAAATTATGGGATTTATTAATGGAGTAAAAACAGTATTTAGTGATGTAAAACAATTTGTAAATCAAGTTGATTGTCCAGATGAAGAAGAAAATGCTATGGAAATAGACGAAAAAGTACAATCAATAATGAATGAATCACAAAGAAATATAGATGAAATAGAACAAAAATACTTTAAAAGTATAGAAAAGGAAAAACAATCTGCTAATAAAAAACCTTCAAAGAGCGGAGTAGTAGAAACTGTAAAAGTTAATGCAAAACCAGAATTACAAAAAGAAGAAAAAACAGCAGAAGTAGAAAAAGACGGAGAAGAGAGATAATAAAAAAGGTTGAGAAAATCTCAACTTTTTTAGCCTATTTTATTGACAAAAATAAAAACACATATTATAATATAAATCATGTTAAAAAAACATATGGCGAGATAGCTCAGTTGGCTAGAGCAACCGGTTCATACCCGGTAGGTCGTGAGTTCGAATCTCACCCTCGCTACCAAAACGGCTAGATATCTAGCCGTTTTTTTATTCTATTTTTCTTTCAGAGCGAGAATTACACATTTTTTCGTATTCCTTACACTTTATTTTATATTCAATTTGTTGTGTCATATATCTATAATACATATATGCTTGCTCATATTGCATACAAGGGTTAAACAAGTTAGGATCACCCATAATTGGGTCACAACCAATATCATAATTCATATAAGGTGGAAAATTAAAATTAGAATCATTTTTATCCATAAAACCTAGCTCCTCTCACAAAGGTAAATTTAATTGTAAAAATGGAAATACACATATTGAAATATATGTATAAATTGCAGCAAATATGCCTTGTAATACTTTGCCAACAGTATAAGTTTTTATAGACAAACCAACTTTGCTAATAATACTGAAAACTTGTAATAATACAGAAAAACCACCAAATCCTAGTAAAAAACTAGCTGAAACAATATTAAATGAAATTGCTTTTATATGTGTATTGGCTACTAAATTAACTCCATTTGTCAGCTCAATAATTCCTGACAAAATAGGTTTTACTAATTCAGAAGGAAAGCCAACACTAGAAAGTAACGGAGTAATAGCAGAAGATAATCCACTTAAAATTCCACTTTGATTTAGTATTGATATAACTACAGAAAATATAACCACAAAACCACCAATCATCAAAATTGTTGAAATTGAATTCGTTATACTTTTGCCCAATACTTCTCCAAGAGATGAAATAGAAACAGATTTATATGGAAAATTGTAACTATGGCTAGAACTAGAAGAATTTTTATTACCACATAAACGTAAAATAATACCAACGGTTATACAAGCAAGTATATGTGTAATAAATAAAAGAAGACCAATTGTGGTACTTTCAAATAAAGCTATCCCAACAGTTCCAATGATAAATAGTGGACCAGAATTATTAGTAAAAGCAATAAGTCTTTCGGCTTCTTCTTTAGTTACAATATTTTGCTCAACAAAGTTAGCAACAATTTTAGCACCAACAGGATATCCACTAATAAGCCCCATTAGAAATGCAAATGAACCTTCTCCAGGAACATTAAAAAGAGGTCTCATTATAGGATTTAACCATTTGCCTAAATATTTTATAACATTTGTATAACTGAGTAATTCTGCTGATACAAAAAAAGGAAACAGTGATGGAACAACAGCTGTAGCCCATAGTATTAGCCCATTTTTAGCAGCATATAAGTTAGATTTTGAAAATATAACTAAACCGATACAAAATAAACAAAATACAATTGCTAAAGCATTACTTTTTACAGAATATACCCAGATCTTTACTTTACTTTTTCTTTTGTTTTCAATTGGAATAGATATTGACGACATAAAATATTCCTCCTAAAAATTATAGAATTATAATATGTAATGTTAAAAGAAAGCGCCAGTCCGCGTAAGGTGGAGCGAAGCGTAACAGTTGGAGAGTTCCAACCGATAGTGTCCAAAAACAAATTTATTTGTTTTTGTGACATCCAAGGGAAGGAAGCTCGACACCAAGGACCAGCGATTTTAACATTACATATTATAAGATAATAGTTATTTAGAAAATCTAAACAGTGAAAGCCAATTGAAAAACACATACTCAATCATATTAAAAGCACTATTCTTAGCAACTGCTTTTTCAGCCACTATATTTACTTTACCAATTTCAGTACCGTTCAAACTGTAAGTTACACTGCCTAAAATTTGACCTATAGCAACAGGAGCACTTACACCATATGAAAGTTGCACTGATTGAACAATGTCCTTATTCTGACCTTTTTGTATTAAAACCCCACTATCGCTTTCAAGAATTGCATTAACACTAGATTCAACACCTTTATCAACAATAACTTGCTTTATCAAATCATTTTTATTTGCAAGCTTTTTGTACTCAAAATTACTAAAACCATAATCTAATAATTTTTGCGCTTCCGCAAAACGAATAGGGCTTGTAGGAGCCTTCATGATAACAGCAATTAAAGATAAACCATTCCTAGTAGCACTTGCAGACAAATTATACAAGGCAACAGAAGTAGAACCAGTCTTTAGGCCTGTTGTACCTTTATAATTTCTAACCAACTTATTTGTATTAACCAAAGAAGACTTTCCATCTCTTAAACTATCCATGTAAATTGTAGTGTACTTAATAATTGAAGAATGCTTTGTTAATAACTCTCTGGACATTAAAGCAATATCATAAGCAGAAGTTATATGTCCATCTTCGTCAATGCCATGACAATTTTTAAAAGTTGTATCATTCATTCCAAGTTCTTTTGCTCTTGCATTCATTTGCCCCACAAAAGCCTCCTCAGTACCAGCCAAATATTCAGCCATAGCAACAGTACAGTCATTAGCAGAAACAACACAAATAGCTTTTAACATTTCATCAACTGTTAATTCTTCTCTAACATCTAACCAAATTTGAGAGCCACCCATACCTGCAGCTTTCTCACTACAAGGAATTTTGTCAGTATATGAAAGTTTACCAGAATCTATTGCCTCCATAATAAGAAGAATTGTCATTACCTTTGTTACACTTGCTGGTCGTAACTTTTCATGCATATTTTGGTTATATAA
The DNA here is from genome assembly GCA_934121875.1 of uncultured Clostridia bacterium. Lineage (GTDB taxonomy): Bacteria > Bacillota > Clostridia > TANB77 > CAG-508 > CAG-273. Next base: position 16,816 of record CAKOVG010000015.1, on the reverse strand, counting down.
AACTTGACCAGAATTTTGCTCTATTAAAACAGCACTACCAACATTTAAACTAGAAACTGTAGTAGCAGAAGTAGGAATAGTATCCTTTAAAGGTTTAGCAGTATTAGACCAAGTATATACAGTATCACTTGCAATACAAAAAGTAGGTAATAGAAACATCAAAATGATTAATACAGCCAAAACCTTAAATTTACATTTTATCATATATAAACCTCCATAAATAATAAGTTACTAAATATTATTGTAAAATATTAAATTTTATGCCATACCAATAAAAAAATGGTGAATAATTTCACCATTTATTGTAATTTGCTAATACTAACAGTCACTTTATTATCACTTAATTTTGCATATATTTTAATATCATAGCCAGTATTATTTTTAAACTTTAAATCTAAATCATCATACACTACAGTAGAATCTTTTCTTTTTTCAATATAACCAAGTTCTACACCATGTTCATGTCTTTCAGTAATTTTAACACCAGAAATCTTTTTAACAGCATTATATATAGTTGTACTTACTTGACAATTTCCACCGCCATAGCCTTTTTCTAACTTGCCATTAACAATAATTCCAGCCTTTTCATAACCTCTATCAGGTGTTGGGTTTCCAGCTATTTCATTAAACGAAAACTCATCACCATTTTTAATTACAGTACCATTTATGGAATTACAAGTAAGCTTTATATTTGTATCACGATTATCATCTTCATCTATTATTTTTGTAGAAAAACTAGATATCTCAGTTTCAGTAACTATAGGTTCAGATGGAATAACAGTATCAAGTGAAGGAACGTTTTCGGTTTCAACACCCAATTTATTAGTAGAATAGTCTACTTCATTATTAAAATTAAATTTATTAAAGTAAAAATAAGCTATTAATACTATAAAAGCAATCACTATAATTATGGGTAAAATATATTTTTTCATAACAACTCCATAAAATTAAATTTTTCATTTATTATTATGGCAAAAAATTATAAAAATATGCAATAAAATGTACTTTTTTATTGAGAAAAAAATTATTTTATGATATAGTATGAAAAGAAAAAATAAAACAATAGGAGTAAAAATGAATACTTTAACACAAATTATAAGAGAACATATAAATTATAAAAATCAAATATTCAAACTTGCAAAAGCTGATTTAATTAAAACATATAGAGGAGCAGCGTTAGGCTGGATGTGGGCAATTATTAAGCCAGCAGTAACAATATTTGTATATTGGTTTGCATTTACTGTAGGGCTAAGAGCTCAAACAGAAGTAAATGGCTTTCCATATTTTTTATGGATAATATCTGGAGTAATACCATGGTTTTATATTAGCGAAATGATTATTGGAGGAACAGACTGTATTAGAAAATATAGCTATTTAGTAACTAAAATGAAATTCCCAGTAGCAACAATACCAACATTTATAAACATATCAAAATTTGCAATACATGCAATATTAATTACACTTGTAATTATTATATTTATGATATTTGGATATATGCCAGATGTATATTTATTACAATTACCAGTCTATATGTTATTAGCATTTTTATTTTTAAACTTTTGGGGATTATTCTCATCATTACTAGGAGTAATTAGTAAAGACTATAGTAATTTAGTAAAATCATTTATAACAGCTTTGTTCTGGTTATCTGGAATTATGTGGAATCCAGATACAATTAGAAATGAACTTTTAAAGAAAATTTTAAATTTAAATCCTGTTACCTTTTTAATAAGTGGATTTAGAAATTGTTTTATAAATAAAATATGGTTTTGGGAACAACCCAAAAGAATTATATATTTCTTAATAATAACAGTTATTTTATTAATTTTGGCAATAGCAACATATAAAAAATTAAGAAAAGACATACCAGATGTATTATAAACTAGGAGGATATAATGAGCGAAACAGTAATAGAGTTTAAAAATGTTACTAAAATATATAAATTATATAGAAGTGATAAGCAAAGGCTTAAAGCAGTTATTTGGAAAAAAACTCCATATAAAGAAAAAAAAGCTGTAAACAATGTATCTTTTAAAATAAACAGAGGAGATTCAGTTGCACTTTTTGGAAAGAATGGTGCTGGAAAATCAACCATACTAAAAATGATTACAGAGGTAGCATTTCCAACAACAGGAGAAATAAAAGTAAATGGAAGGGTAAGTGCATTATTAGAGTTGACTTCGGGGTTCGACCCAGAATTTACAGGGAGAGAAAATATTTACTTAAAAGGGCAATTATTAGGATTAGAAACAGATGAAATAAAAGAACTAGAACCAGGAATTATTGAATTTGCACAGCTAGGAGACTATATAGACCAACCAGTAAGAACATATTCAAGCGGTATGAAAGCAAGATTAGGCTTTTCGATAAATGTTAATATAAGACCTGAAATATTAATTGTAGATGAAGCCTTAAGCGTTGGAGATGAAGCCTTTAAAAACAAATGCATAAAAAAAGTAAATGAAATAATAAATAATGAAAATGTTACGTTGCTGTTTGTAACACACGCCACAGGAGTAGCAAAAGAATTTTGCAAAAGAGGAATGGTAATGGAAAACGGTAATATTACATTTGACGGAAATATAGCAGAAGCAATAGAAAAATATAATAATTCAATAAAATAATAAATAATATAAGGAGGAATTTATAATGAACTTTGGAGGAATATTAGCAGGCGGAAGCGGAACAAGAATGGGGAAAACAGATTTACCAAAACAATTTTTAGCATTAGGAGAAAAACCAATTATTATCCATACAATAGAACAATTTTTAATTTCAACAAACATAGACGAAATAGTGGTAGCTGTACCTCAAAATTGGATCAGCTATACAGAAGATATAATTAATAGATATTGTAAGGAACAAAAAATTCATGTTATTCAAGGTGGAACTACTAGAAATGAAACAATCATGAATATATGTAACTACATACAAAGTATTAGTCCAAACGAGGAAAACATTGTTGTAACACATGATGCAGTAAGACCATTTATAACACAAAGAATGATAAAAGAAAATATAGAAATGTGCCAAAAGTATGAGGCTGTAGATACAGTTATTTCTGCAACAGATACAATTGTAAAATCAGAAGATAATGAGTTTATTTCTGATATACCTATCAGAAGCCAAATGTACCAAGGGCAAACTCCACAAACATTTAAAGTAGGAGAATTCATAAATGTTTATAATAGTTTAACAGCAGATGAAAAGAACATACTAACTGATGCAACAAAAGTATATGTAATTAGAAATAAAAAGGTAGCATTGGTAAAAGGAGAATTATATAATATAAAAATAACAACTAAATATGACTTAAAAATGGCCAACCTAATGCTAAATAATCTAAATGAAGAATAATATTCTTTAAGATTGAAAGGAATTAAAATATGATAAATGAAGTTATAAAATTAGTATCACCTAAAAACCTAGAAATATCTTTTCAAGAAGAAAATTATAATGAAAATATAGTTGTTGTAAGACCAACATATTTATCAATTTGTGCAGCAGACCAAAGATATTATCAAGGAAAAAGAAAAAAGGAAGTACTAGATAAAAAGTTACCACTAACACTAATTCATGAAGGTGTTGGAAAAGTAATATATGATGCAAAAGGCGAATTTAAAAAAGGCGAAAAAGTAGTTATGATACCAAACACACCAACAGAGCAAGATGATGTAATAAAAGAAAACTACCTAAGAAGTTCTAAATTTCGTTCAAGCTCAGCAGACGGATTTATGCAAAATGTTATATATATGAATAGAGACAGAATAATTCCTATTCGTAATATAGTAGAAGAAGTGGGAGCTTTTATAGAACTATCAAGTGTTGCAGTAAATGCAATAGAAAACTTTATAAAAAAAAGCCATAGAAGAAAAAACACCATAGGAGTTTGGGGATGTGGAAATTTAGGATATATTACTACATTACTTTTAAAAAGTTATTTTCCAGATAGCAAAATAATAGTAGTTGGGACAAGAATGGAAAAGTTAAACTATTTTTCTTTTGCAGACGAAGTCAAACTAATTACAGAACTAGAATCCAATTTTTTTGTAGACCATGCATTTGAATGTGTTGGAGGACCAAAATCTGCAGATGCAATAAACCAAATAATAGACCATATAAACCCAGAAGGAAGTATATCACTAATGGGAGTTTCAGAAGAACCAGTAGCCATAAATACAAGAATGGTGCTAGAAAAGGGAATAGCATTATTAGGGAATAGTAGAAGCGGATACGAAGATTTTGAAAAAGCAGTGGAACTAGAACAAGATGAACAAACTCAAGCATACTTGAAAAATATAATATCTGAAAAAATAGAAATAAATGACTTGAATGACATTAATGAAGCATTTGACAGAGACTTAAACAATGATTTTAAAACAGTAATGAAATGGAATTTATAAAATGAGTGAAATTATAAAAAAGATAAAAATAATAATAACACAAATAAGTATAATTATTTTAAATAGAATATTTATTATTTTCTTACCACTTAAAGAAAATAGGGTATTATTTATATCTGATAACAGAAAAGAACTTGGCGGAAACTTAAAGTATATGTATGACTTTTTGCCAGAAAAATATGAAAAACTAATTTCTATAAAGCTAGATAGAAGAGATAGGTCAAGTATAAAACAATTTATAAACAGAGTAAAATATATATCTACTTCAAAATATATTTTACTAGAAGATTTGGTTCAAGCTACTTCACATATAAAAGTAAGAAAAAGCCAAGAAGTAGTTCAACTATGGCATGGTCCAGGTGCATTTAAAAAGTTTGGATATAGCAGAAAAGCTACAGACTTAGGAAAAGGTCATATTCATAAAGGCTATAAAAAATATACTAAAGCAATAGTTAGCGGAACCAAAATTAGAAAGTGCTATGCGGAAGCATTTGGAATGAATATTGAAAAAGTACAAGCCACAGGTTTCCCAAGAACCGACTTATTTTTTAATGAACAAAATAAAAACAAAAAAATAGAAGAAGTATACAAAAAATATCCATTTATGAAGGACAAAAAAGTAATTTTATTTGCTCCAACATATAGAGGAACTCAATTTAGAGATGCACACTATGATATAGCCAAATTGGACTTAGAAAAAATATACAAGGAGCTTAAAAATAAAAATTATATTTTTATTTTTAAATGGCATCCATTTTTAACTAACAATATTAGGCTACAGGTGGAAAGCGGATATGACGAATACAAAAAATATGAAAATTTTTATTACGACCTATCAACATATGAAGATATAAATGACTTATTACTAGTTACAGATATATTAATAACAGATTACTCATCAGTTGTATTTGATTACTTTTTTATGCATAAGCCAATCATCTATTTTACATATGATTTAGAAAAATATGAAAATGATAGAGGTATGTATTTTCCATTCCAAGATTATGTATATGGAAGTATTGCAACAACAAATAAAGAATTACTAGATGCAATCAAAGAACAGAACTTAGAAGAAGAAAAAAGAGAAAAATTTAGACAAAAATTTTTAGATGCATGTAATGGAAAATCTACTAAAAAAACCTATGAATGGATTTTTGAAAACAAGTTAAATTAGAAGGGAACACATAAATGAAAATAATACTAATAAAAATAGGGATTTTTATTTTAAACATAATATATTTCTTTATAAAACTATTTCCTATAAATAAAAATAAAGTAACTTTTATTAGTAGGCAAAGCAACGAAGTATCACTAGATTTTACAATGATAGCAAAAGAGCTAAAGCAACAAAATGAAAATATAAAAATTGTTTTTTTATGCAAAAAACTAGGAAATAGCTTTAACCAAAAATTAAAATATTGTTTTCACATGGTAAAGCAAATGTATAATATTGCAACATCTAAAGTAGTAATACTAGACAGTTATTGCATACCAGTTTGTATATTAAAACAAAAGAAAAAACTAGTAGTAATACAAATTTGGCATGCACTTGGATCACTTAAAAAATTTGGTTACTCAAGTCTAGATAAAAAGGATGGAAGAAACAGTAAACTAGCAAAAGCAATGAAGATGCATAAAAATTATACATATATTTTAACATCAAGTAATGTGTCTAAAAAGTTCTTTAAAGAAGCTTTTAATGCCAGTGAAGAGCAAATGCTAGTAATGAATTTACCCAGAGTAGACTTCTTAAAATCAGAAAAAGAGCAAGAAAAAATGAGACTAAGATTTGCAGGTGTTTACCCAGAAACTAATAACGAAAAACAAAACATTTTATATTGTCCAACAAATAGAAAAGAACAAAAAATACCATTAGAAAACATAGTAAAAAATATTCCATTTAATAAATACAATTTTATTGCCAAATTGCATGATGGAACAGAAATAATATATGTAAAAGGAAAAAAAATAGAAAAAGTATCAAACTTTACAGGAGTGGAACTTTTACATGTTGCAGATTACATTATTACAGACTACTCTGCAATTGTATATGAAGCAGCAATTACACAAAAACCAATATATTTATACACATATGACTATCAGGAATACCAAATAAATCGTGGAACATATATTGATTATATGAGTGAAATGCCAGGACCAATCTGTAAAGATTTTAAAGAAATCATGAAAATGATTGAAACAAACAAATACAATAAAGAAAAAGAAAAAAGATTTTGCCAAAAATACGTAGAAAATATAGAAGAGAATGCTACTAAAAAAATAGCAGAATTGGTGTTAAACAATATAGAAAAATAAAAAGGAGTTAATTTATGAAAAAGTATATGATATCAGTTATTGTACCAGTTTACAACAGCGAAAAATATATACCAGAATGTATACAATCCATAGAAAAACAAACATATGACATCAATAAAATACAAATTGTTTTAATAAATGATGGCTCTAAAGATAATAGCTTAAAAATATGTAAAGAGCTAGAAAAAGAAAACAACAATATTACTGTCATTTCTCAAGAAAATTCTGGTGTATCAGTAGCAAGAAATGAAGGTATGAAAAAGGCTGAAGGTAAATATATATTATTTTTAGATTCTGATGATATGCTAGAAAAACACAGCATAGAACGACTAGTTGACTTTTTTGAAAAAAATAATGACAAAATAGACCTTGTGACATATCCAATGAAAATCTACACTAATGAAAAAGCAAGAGCAACAAGTCACTATCGATATGGATTTTACACAGAAGGAACAGGAATATATGATTTAGAAGAATCACCATATTTAGGACAATCTACAATTAATGTAATGATAAAAAATGAAAAACAAAATCAAACTTTATTTGATAAAAATATGAATTACTCAGAAGACGAAGCATTTAACACAAAAGTATTAATGAAAAAGAAAAAGATAGGTTTTTGCAAAGAAGCAACATATATTTATAGAAAAAATGTAGGCTCAGTTACTAAAAATAAATCAAATCCTTATTATACATTTGAAAGTTTAACAAAATACAATGAAAATTTAATAGAAAACTACAAAGACGAAAACGGAAGAGTTCCTAAGTATATTCAAGCAATTATATTAAACAATTTAAGATGGAGAATAAAAACAGACGAAATATTTCCATATCATTACGAAAAAAACGAATATGATAAAGCAATTTCTAGAATAAAAAATATTTTAGCTTACATAGAAAATGGGACAATATTAAATATGCCTAATATGCCAATTTATCATAAATTTTATATATTTAACCTCAAAGGACTAAAAATGAAACCATATTATGGGGACAATTCATTTACTATTATGAGTAATGATGAAGTTATATATAGCAATGAAAAAATTGAAATATCTTTTATGAGATTAAAAATAAAAGATTCAAAAAATATGTATATATTAGGATGTGTAAAATCACCAATATGTGAATTTACAAAACCAAAAGTATTTTTAAAATATAAGTTAAATGATAACAATATTATTGTAAAAGAAATGAAACTTGAAGAAGCTGGAATTTCACACTATCAATCAACAATAAAAACAAATACATTTTATAAATTTGAATGTGAACTAAACATAGAAAACATACAAAAATTTGAATTCTATAGCACTATAGGTAACACTAAAATGGAATCTGAATACAAATTTGGAGCACGAGTTATATTTAACGAATCATTAGAAAGATATAAATTTTTGACAAAAAACAAAAAATATATTTTAGAATATAATCAAGTAATAAATGCTTTCACAATAAATAAAGCTACAAAAGAAAAAATAAAACAACTAGAAAAAGAAAACAAGCTTATTTACGAAAAAATTGATTCACATATAAACATATACAGGTGGCTAGCCAAAAAAGTACATAAAAAAAACATTTGGCTGTATTATGATTCGGCAAATGTATATGATAACGGATATTATCAATTTTTACATGATTTAGAGAAAAAAGATGGAATTAACAGATACTATATTTATGACAAAATGAACGAAAAAGTAAAAGAAAAATTTACACCAAAACAAAGAAAACATTTATTAAAATATGGTTCATTAAAACATAGATTATACTTTTTAAATTCTGAAAAAATTATAACATCTGATATATCATTAAGTGTTTATTGTCCATTTAGAAAAAGTATAAAATGGTATAGAGATATTGTAAATTATGAAATAATATATCTGCAACATGGAATTTTATATGCTAACTTGTTACAAATGTATGGCAAAGAATTTAACGAAATAGACAAAATTGTAATTTCATCTGAGTTTGAAAAGAAAAATCTAATAGAAAATTATAAATATAATGAAAAAGATTTAATATGTGCTGGAATGCCTAGATTTGACATAGATAATTCAAACAAATTTGAAAAAAGTGAAGAAAGAAAAATAATTTATGCACCTTCTTGGCGAAAGTATCTAGTGGGGGAATTATTAAAAAGAAACAGAAAAGCAAATTTTACAGAAATGGAAAAATCAGATTTTTATAAAAAGAACGTAGAAGTGCTAACTTCAGAAAGACTAAAAAAATTATTAAAACAATATAATGTTAAATTTGAATTTAAACTACATCCAAACTTTAACTGCTATAAAAAAATCTTTGAAGAGAAATGCAGTGAAAATATATGTATGGGAAATGCAGAAATTAGTCCAAGCAATTATATAATGTTAATTACAGACTACTCATCATTTCAATTTGACTTTGTAAAACACCAAATTCCTATAGTATATTTTATACCAGATCTAAAAGAATTTAATGCGGGACTTCACACATATAGAAAGTTAGACTTTCCACTTGAGGAGGCTTTTGGAGATGTAGTATATACCTCAGAAGAACTAATTGATAAAATAGAAAATTATTTGAAAAATAATTTTGAAGTGGAAGAAAAATATAAAAAAAGAATGAACAACTTCTTCTTTAGAACAGAAAATTGTAGAGAAAAAATATATAATGCAATAAAATAGGGGGAAAAACAATATGACAGTTTTTGAAGATTTAAAGTGGAGAGGGCTTATAAAAGACATATCAAGCCCAGAACTAGAAGAAAAATTGAATAAAGGAGGAATGTCTTTTTACATAGGAACAGATCCAACAGCAGATAGCTTACACGTTGGACATTTATCAAGCTTTTTAATTTCAAAAAGATTAAAAAATGCAGGACATCACCCATACTTATTAGTAGGTGGAGGAACAGGGCTAATAGGAGATCCAAGACCAACAAAAGAAAGAGCAATGATTTCAAAAGAAGCAGTCAATAAAAACTTCGAGGGAATTAAAAATCAAGTACAAAAATTATTTGGATTTGATGTTGTAAATAACTATGACTGGATTAAAGATATAAATATATTAGACTTTTTAAGAGATTATGGCAAATTTTTTAACGTAAATTATATGCTTGATAAAGACATAGTAAGAAGAAGACTAGACGCTGGAATTACATATACAGAATTTTCATATATGATACTACAAGCTTTAGATTTTAAATACCTACATGAACATAACAATGTTAATTTACAATGTGCTGGTTCAGATCAATGGGGCAATATCACAGCAGGAATAGACTTAATAAGAAAATCTACAGGTGATGAAGTATATGGATTTACAATGCCACTTGTAACAGATTCACAAGGAAATAAATTTGGAAAAAGTGAAGGAAATGCTTTATGGTTAGATAAAGAAAAAACATCAAGTTACCAGTTATACCAATTCTTTGTAAATGTAGAAGATTCAATGGTTATAGACTACTTAAAAATTTATACATTTTTATCAAAAGAAGAAATTGAGGAACTACAAGAAAAAAACAATGCACATCCAGAATTAAGAGAAGCACACAAAGCTTTAGCAAGAGAAATAATCACTTTCTTACATGGAAAAGAAGAATATGAAAAAGCAGTAAATTTAGCAGACCACCTATTTAATAATAAATTCAATGACTTATCAAAAAGAGATATTGAGGATTTATTTAAAGGACAAGAAGTTAAAGAAGTCGAACTAAATACAAACATTGTTGACTTTGTTATAAATATTGGAATAGCATCAAGCAAAAGAGAAGCAAGAGAATTTATTTCATCAGGTGCAATTTCTATAAATGGAGAAAAAATAACAGACATAGAAAAAACAATTGATCAAAGCATGTTTATTGAAAACACATACATAGTTGTAAGAAGAGGTAAGAAAAATTACTACATTGGAAAAGCAAAATAAAAATTATTTTTAGACAACAATGTATCTAAAGAAAGGAAAAATAGTAAATATGGAATGGATAAATGGGAATTTAAAAGAAATTGAGCCAACTAATATATCAAACCAAGAGCAAAAAGAAAAAATAGCAAAAGAAATAGCTCAAAAAGTAAAAAATGGAGATATAATAGGCTTTGGTTCAGGTTCTACATCACATTTAGCTATAAAAGAAATAGCAAAAAGAATTGAAGAAGAAAAATTACAAATTACTGCAATACCTACTTCGTATGAAATGAAGGCACTATGCTATAGTTTAAATATTCCAACAGCAAGTATATTAGAAAAGAGACCAGACTGGGCTTTTGACGGAGCAGATGAAGTAGATAAAAATAACAATTGGATTATAAAAGGTAGAGGAGCAGCTTTATTCAAAGAAAAACTAAATATAGTAAATGCAGGAATTACATATATTTTAATAGACGATTCAAAGTTAGTTGATGAATTAAATAAAGTAATGCCAATTCCAATTGAGGTTTACCCAGAAGCAGTTAATAGTGTTAAAGAAGCACTATTAGACTTAGGCGCAACAGAAGCAGTATTAAGAAAAGCTGAAAAAAAGGACGGACCAGTATTTACAGAAAACAATAATGTTATATTAGATACAAAATTTGTAGAGATATATGATACACTAGAAGAAGATATAAAATCTATTACTGGTGTTATTGAAAGTGGATTATTTATGGAATATCCAATAGAAGTAATACACTAAGCAAAAAGGAGGACAAGCTATGTGGGGAGATATAGCAATTGCATTTTTGCTAGCGTTTATTACTGCATTTGTATTAACACCATACACCATGAGACTAGCAAAAAAAGTTGGAGCAATAGATGTACCAAATGATAGAAGAGTAAATAAAAAACCAATGCCAAGATTACGGAGGAATAGCAGTTATTTGTGGATTTATAGTATCTACAATATATCTGTTAATTGTAATGAGTTTAGAAGGGTCAATAAACATATTTGATGAAGATAATAATTATTGGCTAAAACTAGTAGGTTTTTTAATAGGAATTGTAATATTAGGAATAACCTGCTTTATAGACGATTCAAAAGGTATACCAAGTTGGGTTAAGCTAATTGCACAAGTTATAGCAGCGATAATTGTGGCTGCATGTGGAATAAGAATAGAAAATATTAACTTGCCTTTTATAGACAACAAAATATTTTTCTATGATTGGTTTTCGTATATTATTACAGTTTGCTGGATTGTAGGAATAACAAATGCTATAAACTTAATAGACGGATTAGATGGTTTATCATCAGGAATAACACTAATATCATGTGTTTCATTACTAATAATCTTTTTATTAACACCATCATCACCACTAATATCAATACTATTAATTACTGCATTAGCTGGATCAATAGTAGGATTTTTACCATTTAACTTTAGTCCTGCTAGAACATTTATAGGAGATGTAGGCTCAAACTTTTTAGGATTTTCACTTGCAGTAATATCAATACTAGGAGTTGCCAAAACATATACAGCATTAGTACTTATAGCACCAATTATAGTGTTAGGCCTTCCAATATTTGATACAATTTTTGCAATAATAAGGAGAATAATAAAAGGTAAATCAATAAAAGCTGTATTCAAAGCAGATAAAGGACATTTACATCATAGATTAATGAAAAGAGGATACACGCAAAAACAAGCAGTTCTAATTTTATATGGACTTACAGCAACATTAGGAATGTTTGCAATTATACTATTAGAAAGTGGAATTTGGAAAGCATTATCATTTGCACTTTTAGTAATTGCAATTATAGCAATTGGATACAAAGATATTTTTAGAGTAAAACAGGATGATTTTGAGACAATAGATGAGACACATATTAGAACTGATAAATAATGAAAAATTATAAATGTTTGATAATACTATAGACATATTTTAAAGAATATTGTAAAATAATTACATAGGAAATTGATAATTAGTGGAACGGTTTTGCCACCAATTTATACGAGTCTTCGTAGGAGAGGTGGTGATGTTTATGGTTAAAGTAATACTATTTTTATAATAATTTTAATATTATCTTTAACATTAAATGTTGCCTTGACAGCAGTTCTGTATAAGAACTGGGTAGATAAGCAACTACATAAATAAAAAAATAAACCATTCTACTTTTGACCGAGCTGAATGGTTTATTTAACATTTATATCGGCAAAACCGTATCTAACGGAATTGTCATTTCCTATTTTTATTATACTCTAATTATAATAATAAAGTCAAGAGATATAACAAAAAACAATAAATTATATAATAAATCAAGGAGAGCAAGATGGAAGATGAAAGACTAATAAGTCCGGAATTAGAAGACATACAAGAAGAAAGAGTAGAAAACTCGTTAAGACCAAAAACTTTAGACGAATACATTGGACAAGACAAAGTAAAAAATAATATGAAAATATACATAGAGGCTGCCAAAAAAAGAGGCGAGCCTCTTGATCATGTTTTATTATATGGACCTCCAGGCTTAGGAAAAACTACACTTGCAAACATAATATCAAATGAAATGAACTCAAATATAAAAATAACATCTGGCCCAGCAATAGAAAAGCCAGGAGATTTAGCAGCATTATTAACTAACCTTTCAGAGTTTGATGTTTTATTTATAGACGAAATACATAGACTAAACAAAAGTGTAGAAGAAATACTATATCCAGCACTAGAAGACTATACATTAGATATTATGATAGGCAAAGGACCAAGTGCTAGATCTATTAGGCTTGATTTGCCAAAATTTACACTAATAGGTGCAACAACCAGAGCCGGAGCACTAGCAACACCATTAAGAGATAGATTTGGAATTATACATCACTTAGAATTGTATGAAACCAAAGACTTAACAACAATAGTAAAAAGGTCAGCAAACATACTAAACCTACAAATAGATGAAGAAGCAGCAATAGAAATAGCCAGACGCTCAAGAGGAACACCAAGAATAGCAAACAGACTACTAAGAAGAGTAAGAGACTATGCTGCAGTATTAGGTAATGGAGATATAACATTAAAAATAGCAAAAACAGCACTTTTAAAATTAGAAATAGACGAAATGGGCTTAGATGATATAGATAGAAAAATATTAGAAACAATGATTATAAAATACAATGGAAGAGCAATAGGAATTGACACAATTGCAACAACAATTGGAGAAGAGCCAGAAACAGTAGAAGATGTATATGAACCATATTTAATACAAATAGGTTTTATAGCAAGAACTGCAAGAGGCAGAATACCAATGCCAACAGCATATAAACACATAGGAGTACCATATGAAGAAAAGTGATATTTTAGTATTAGTAATAGTAATAAATTTACTAATATTTTCTATAACAAATATATTTTTCAACATAAAATATGAACAAGTAGATGACTTTATAATCTACAATTTATATTCAGGCTTAGATGGAACATACAATTTTCATGGAGTATATATACACCCAATACTTTGTATATTAATAGGTCTATTTTTTAAAATAGCTTCACAAATAAATTGGCATAGCATATTTTTATTATTATCACAATTTATATGCTTTACAATAATTGGATATATAATTCTGAAAAAGCACAAAACACCACTATCAATATTAATATATACTATATTTGCAAGTATATTTTATACAGCACTTTTATTATTAATACAATACACATCAGTAGCAGCTTTATTAATTTTAACAGCATTTTTTATAACAATAGATAATATTGAAAATAAAAGTAAAAAATGGACTATTTTATCAACAGTTTTATATGTAATAGGAATAATGACAAGAATGCAGTCTTTACTAATAATTGCACCATTTATGGGAGTATACTTGTTATATTTCTTAGTAAAATACAAATTCAAAAAGCAAACCATTGACTTAATAAAACAATATGCAATATTTATATTAGTTACAATAATTATATATATTTCAAACATAATAGCATATTCAAGCGACGTATACAAAGAATATATGGAATATAATGATATAAGAGCTCAACTACATGATTTATCATACACACAATATTCAACAAATAAAGAAATATTCGATAAAATTGGCTGGAGCAAAAATGACCATTATTTGTTTTATACATTTAATACAGGAGATGAAAATGTATATAACAAACAAAACTTACAAGAAATCATAAACTACAAAAAACAACAAGGAAACTATTATAATTTAAACTTAGAATTAGATAAAATAGCTACAAATTTTAAAGATAATTTAGTCAATACAAATACAATTATAACAATAATGTTCTTTAGTATCACAATAATTAGCATATTAAATTCAAAAAATAGAAATCTAAATATATTAATAGCATTAACTACTATGGCAGTTAATATCTTGTTTATAGTATTAAACAGAAGTATGCTAAGAGTTGTAATTCCAGAATACATACTAGGAACCGCTTTAATAATATATAACTTGAATTTGGAAGAAACTCAAAAATATAGTTTGAAAATAATAGCAGTAGCTACAATACTAATATCAATAATAGGTGTTAACATTTCAGAAACAAAATATAACTATGGATATAACATAAACTATTATTCAAATTATAAACAACTAATTGAATACACAAATTCACATAAAGAGAATGTGTATCTATACACAGTTCCATCTCTACAATATAGATATTTAGCTTACTCAGTATATGAAATGCCACCACAAGCAGCATTTTCAAATTTAAGAGTAATGGGTGGATGGGACATGTATACTCAAAATTATTATGATTTTAAAGCAAGATATAATTTGAAAGGAACATTTTTAGATTTACTAAAAGAAAATGTATATTTAATAGATGGAAATGTAACATGGTCTGGTAAAAGATACAATAATTATATTGAAAACATAATAAAATTTATAAAAGAACATTATAATATTGATGTAAAATATGAAAAAGTAAATACTTTTAATAACTTATATATATACAAACTAGAAAGGATATAACAATGAAACTTTTAATGCACACTTGCTGTGCACCATGTAGTGTATATTGCATAAACAGTTTAAGAAAAGAAGGAATAGAACCAACCATTTACTGGTATAACCCAAACATACATCCATATATGGAATATAAAGCTAGAAGAGATTGTTTAAAAGAATATACACAAAGTATAGGAGTACAAGCAATATTTGAAGAAGAATACGGATTAGATAAATTTTGTGAAAATGTAATAAAAAACCTAAAAACAAGGTGTACAGATTATTGCTATAGGGTTAGACTAGAACAAACAGCTAAATATGCAAAAGAGCATGGATTTGACACAATAACCACAACACTATTTGTAAGTCCATATCAAAAACATGAAGAACTAAAACAAATAGTAGAAGAAATTGCTAAAAAATATGAATTAAACTTTTTATATAGAGACTTTAGAGTTGGCTTCAGAGAAGGACAAGCTAAAGCACGTGAACTAGGCCTATATATGCAAAAATACTGTGGATGCATATTTTCAGAGGAGATGAGATATTATAACCGCAATGCCACGAAACCTAGTATTTCCAATGGTTACGAAATACCAAGAGAACCTAGAATGCAAGTTAAAAAAATAGAAAATAAAGAAGATTATATTGATTTACTTTTAGAGGCAGATCCTTCAAAAGACATGATACATAAGTATTTGAACGATTCTGATGTATATGCATTAAAAAAAGAAGATAAGCTAATTTCTATTGCAGTTATTTTGCCTATTTCTAGAAAAACATTAGAGTTAAAGAATATAGTTACGAAAGAAAGTTATAGAAATAAAGGTTATGCAAAAACACTTTTAAAATCATTATGTGGTAATTATAAACAAAAATATGACAGAATGTTGGTAGGAACAACAGAGAATAATATTCCTTTCTATGTTAAGCAGGGATTTGATAAATACGAAAAAACAATTAAAAATTTCTTTATAGATAATTACAATGAAGAAATTAAAGATGGAGATTTAATTTGTACTGATTTAATATATTATTCAAAAGAATTAAAGAAAAAAGTTAAAGATAAATAGTAAGTTATCGCTTACTTTAATATGTATTTATTAGTAGTAATAGGAGAACAAAGTATATGTTACCAACAATAAAATCAGACAGTATTTATCCATTACCCAATGATGTAGCAATATTTAATATTAACATAGTAGATATAATATTTTTAATAGGAATTATATGCCTAATAATAAAAAG